>JAHDFH010000105.1 GCA_020628305.1 Acidimicrobiales bacterium
CATCAGCATCGTTGAGTGAAACCTCTACTTCATACGTTACGTTGTCAAAATTCTTAACAACCCCATTGCTGTCAGAATCATCAGTACCAGGAACAGCCGGACCACTTGTAGCGTCGAAAGCTTGATCACCATCAGCGATGACTGTGATCGCAGATTCAGTGATTGGCTCCTGAGCAGCCGGAATAGCCGACACCCCCACACCATTCAACACAGACAAAAAAATCGCAGCCGAACCAACAACAGCCAACTTCTTAGAACGAGACATCAAAACCCCCAACACACAACAGAACACCCCTCAACACAGCGACGCTAACACTATTTGCAAACCGTGTTAGGGATACCTCAAAAGAAGCAACCAAAACATCCACCCTAAACCGTTGTTGCTTCCGCTCCCGCCATTCTCAAGGCCTCAACGGCCGAAAAGAATCTCTAACCAATCCCGGCCAACTCACGCTAGAGATCCCACGACCCCATCGAGGGACCTCCGGATGACCAAGAAAATCGGATAGGACCGTCCCTACAGTCTCTACAGACTTAGGCCTTCATTCCGCCGGCGGCTCGCTGTTTAGCAGTGGTTGCGGATTCAGCGGCTGATCTGCCGCCGCCTTCCCAAGGTGCCTGTGGGTTCTGTCCCCACGCAGGTCTAAATCCTAGAGAATCTAAACATGCCTTAATAATGGGCCAACAGCGATATTCGACAGCCCGAGAGAGATCCTCGAAACCTGGCGCTCCACGCATAAACTTATCTAGCTCTACAAATATGTCGACAGCGTCAGGTTTTCGTTCATAACGGTCAAAGATAATACGATTCGGTTTCTCGGGAGCAGCAAACAACACCCTAATAGAGCGTTTGTAGCAACACTCTGCAATGTTGTCATGTTGAGTTACGGTAGCGAAGGTAGAACCTTTGGCTTTCTCTCGCTTAGCCTCTATCAGCTCAACTCTCTTGTCAACATACATACCAATGATCTTGTTCTCGACCCGCATCACACAATCAAGCTCGGGAGTTTCAGTTTCATAGTCAAGCTCATCAGGCATGGCAGCAATGCCTTCTGCACTAAGTTGTTCATAACCAGCTTTCTGGGGATCGAATCCAAGCTCTTTGAACCAACCCTTGACGTCCTCTATATGCTCCAACACAGATTCGGGTAGTTCGACCATATATATAGTGTAGAGCAACCGAGGGCCAAAAAGCCGAAGGGACCGCTGTTCAAGCCGCTAGACTGAGCCGCTAGGAAATTCCTACCCAAACTCTATCCAAGTGAGAAATCATGGCTTTCAAAGAAGTTTCTAACCGTCCGAGCTTTATCGAGATGGAAGAAAGCATTATTGATTTCTGGACCTCCAGTAACGCTTTCGGCAAGCTCCAAGAGCTCCGAGCTCAGACCGAATCTGAACACGGCATCTATTCTTTCATCGACGGGCCTATTACCGCCAATAACAAAATGGGTGCCCACCACGGCTGGGGGCGCACTTACAAAGACCTGTTCCAGCGTTACCACGCCATGCAAGGCAAGAACCAACGCTGGCAGAACGGCTTTGACTGCCAAGGCCTTTGGGTAGAGGTTAATGCAGAAAAGGAGCTCGGCTTTCACTCAAAAAAAGACATCGAGAAGTACGGTCTAGATAAGTTCACCGCCGTTTGTAAGTCTCGAGTGCTTAACTACGCAGCTATCCAGACAGAACAAAGTGCTCGCCTGGGTTACTGGATGGATTGGAACTCTCCAGAAGACCTACGCACCTTGCGAGACGCTATAGCTGAAAACCCCATGCAAGAAGTTACCATCGAAGGCCCACACGGCCCCGTCACCGATACCGCCGAACAAGTTGTTGGCAAACTCGGCTCGAAAGAACTAGGTGGCAGTTACTTTACTTTCTCTAACGAAAACAACTATCAGATCTGGGCGTTCTTGAAGAAATGTTTCGATCGAGGCTGGATATACAAGGGCCGTGACGGCATGCCTTTCTGTGTTCGCTGTGGCACAGGTATCTCTCAGCATGAAATCGTCACTGATGGCTACAAAGAAGTCACTCACGAATCGATCTACTTCAAACTTCCGCTCCTGCGACAAGAAAAGACCGCTCTGCTTGCGTGGACAACAACACCGTGGACACTGTCTTCTAACGTCGCTGCCGCTGTTGGACCGGACATCACCTATGTCGAAGTTAAGGCAGAAGACGGCTGGACATATTACCTAGCTGAGGATGCTAAAGACTCCTCTCTGATTGGAGGCCAAGAGCACGAAGTTGTTCGCACCTTGAAGGGCTCGGACATGGTTGGCTGGGAATACTCAGCAACCTTCGACGACTTCGACATCGTCCAACAAACTTTCAGCGAAGCGGGTTATGTTCACCGGGTTATCCCGTGGAAAGAGGTCGGATCCGAAGAAGGCACTGGCATTGTTCACATCGCTCCAGGTTGCGGTGCTGAGGACTTCCACCTTGGCAAAGATTTAGATCTTCCAATGTTAAGCCCACTAACCGAAGCCGGGAACTACGTCGAAGGCTACGGTTGGCAAACCGGAAAATCAGTCTTCGATGTCGCTGACGAGGTGTTTGAACAGCTCAAAGCAGCAGATAACTATTATCGCAAGCAGAAGATCGAGCATCGCTACCCTCACTGTTGGCGCTGCGGAACCGAGCTTGTACACCGAGTGGTTGATGAGTGGTACATCTCTATGGGTGAATACTACGACAAGCCACGAGACCAAGTTACGCCTGATGAGAAGCAAGCTTCTTTCCGTCATCAAATCATGGACGCAGTTGATCAGGCTAACTGGGTTCCAGGGTTTGGTTACGACCGCGAGATGGACTGGTTACGCAACATGCATGACTGGATGATCTCCAAGAAACGCTACTACGGCTTAGCACTGCCAATTTATGAATTCGAGGACGGCTCTTTCTACGTAGTTGGTTCACATGACGAACTGAAAGAGCTAGCTGTTGAGGGTTGGGAAGATTTCGACGGCCATACTCCGCATCGTCCGTTTATTGACCAGGTGAAAATCAAACACCCCGAATCCGGCCTGGTTGGCACCCGCATTCCAGATGTTGGTAATCCGTGGCTTGATGCAGGAATTGTCGGAATTTCAACGCTTCACTACTCGAGCGACCAGGAGTACTGGAATAAGTGGTATCCAGCCGACTGGATTTCTGAAAGCTTCCCCGGCCAGTTCCGCAATTGGTTCTACAGTTTGCTAGCTCAATCCACGCTTATGGCTCAAACCGAAGATGGTGAAGTTGTTGGACCTTTCAAGAACCTCCTTGGCTACAACACAATGGTGGCTGAAGATGGCCGCGAGATGCACAAATCTTGGGGTAATGCTATCTGGCTAGATGACGCAATCGAAAAGATGGGTGCCGACACCATGCGTTGGGTTTACGCTTCAGCTATTCCGGAGAAGAATCTGCGTTTCGGTTACGGTATTGGCGATGAGGTTCGTCGACGCTTCCTGATTCCTCTCTGGAACGTGTACTCATTTTTTGTCACATATGCAAATCTGGACGGTTGGCTTCCAGATGCTACGGACAAGGCAACTTCAGATCAACCAGGCAATGCTCAGTTAGATGATTGGATTGAAGAACGTCTCCGCCAAACTGCTGCCAACATGAAGGCTTCTTTGGAGGCCTACGATTCTATGAGAGCTACTCAACATGCTGAGGAGTTCCTGGATGATCTTTCTAACTGGTATGTGCGACGCTCTCGTCGCCGGTTCTGGCGTGGTGAGATGGACCAGGACAAGCAGGCAGCTTATGAGACTCTGTACTTTGTTTTGATGCAGTTTGTGAAGCTCATTGCACCCATTGTTCCTTTTGTTTCAGAAGAGATTTACCAGAACCTTGCTAAGGCAGACGCTTCGTGGCCGCATCCGGAAAGCGTTCACCATAACCTTTATCCGGACTACAACTTAGAGGCGTTGGACAACGATCTTCTTACCAAGATGGGACTAGCGGTGACCGCTGCGAAGCTCGGTCGAGCAGCCAGAAGTAGTGCCGATTTGAAGCTGCGGCAGCCTCTCGCTAGCGCCAGAGTCAATGTTGGAACTGAAGCTGAGCGTAGGCATATAGAGGAACTGGTCGATGTGCTGGCTGAAGAGATCAACGTTAAGCAGGTTGAGGTTATTTCCGATGTTGGCGATCTTGTTTCGTATCAGGTGTTACCCAACAACAAGTTACTTGGACCTAAGCTTGGACAGGACTTCCCTAAGGTTAGGCAAGCTTTGCTAGCTGAAGATGCAGCGACTGTAGCTCAGAAAGTGCAAACTGATGGTGAGATTACTTTGCTAGTGGATGGCAACGAGCTTACGCTTACAGCTGAAGAAGTCTTAATTCAGACTCAGGCTAAGGGTGAAGACGCTGTAGCCTCTGCCGATGGTGTGACCGTGATTGTTGATGGAACTCTCACCGAGGAATTACTTGATGAGGGAATTGCGCGAGATTTTGTCCGCAACATCAACGAGGCCCGCAAGCAGCTTGGTTTCGAAATCAGCGACCGAGTCAAAGTTGGGCTCGTCGCTTCTGCTGATTTAGCCACTTCTGTGACTGGATTTGCTGATTTCGTAAAGGACGAGACTTTGGCTGACGATCTAGTATTTGAAGCTATAGATGGCAAACAAAGCGAGTTCAAAGTAGGCAATGAGCAGGTTACGGTCTGGCTCACCAAGTCGTGAGCGAATAACAGCAGCCATTAGTAGTAAGTGGGTACTGCTCTACTTTTTGCTGTTTGTGCTTGTCATTGCAGCTGCCCTGATTGCTGCCAACTCTGGCTCTGAAACTGTTACAAGCGATAACTCTGTAGAAGTGACTTCTACCAGTGGCGGCGATAGCCCAGATGGTGGAGTTGCGACGACCCTTGCAGACGGCACCACTGGGGATTCAACGCTTGAGCAACCTAGCATTACCACCGATGCTGG
>JAHDFH010000106.1 GCA_020628305.1 Acidimicrobiales bacterium
GCGACTAACTCTGGCAGCTGTGGCCCGGCGTTCAACACCACAGTGTCGAAGAACTGATCAGCCTCAAGCTCATAGCCTGCTTGTCTAGCAGCTTCGGCAAATTGCACAGCTTTGGTGTGCACACTTGTAGCTAGGTCTTTAAGACCATCAGGTCCGTGATAGACCGCATACATTGAAGCCATCACCGCCAGTAGAACTTGGGCTGTGCAAATGTTTGATGTAGCGGAATCTCGGCGGATGTGCTGCTCTCGAGTTTGTAACGCCATACGTAGCGCGGGGTTACCTAGTCGATCTTTCGAAACAGAAATCAACCGTCCAGGAAGATGGCGAGTGTTACTCTCGGCTGTTGCGATAAACGCAGCGTGCGGTCCACCTGCACCGAGCGGCACACCAAAGCGCTGCGAAGAACCAACGGCAATATCGGCACCCCACTCACCGGGAGGCGTTAGTGCGACACAGGCGAGAAGATCCGTCGCTGCGACTACTACAGCGCCAACTTCTTTGGCTTTGCTAGCTACTTCAGCGAAGTCTGAAACCGTTCCTCGGGTGTCCGGATATTGAACGAGCACGCCGAAAGCGTTGTCATCAAAATCGGCTCGCTCGACATCACAGATATCTAGTTCGATGCCAAGCGGCTTAGCTCTGGTTGTAACAATATCGATAGTCTGCGGATGGCAACGATTAGACACGATGAAGCGGTTGGCTACACTTTTGCGGCCCTGCATGCGCTTTGCCATGGTCATTGCTTCAGCGGCGGCTGTTGCTTCATCCAATAGCGATGCGTTGGCTATCTCCATACCTGTTAAGTCAGAAACCATGGTTTGAAAGTTCAGTAACGCTTCCAGCCGACCTTGAGCAATCTCGGCTTGATAGGGCGTGTATGCGGTGTACCAGCCTGGGTCTTGCAAAATATTGCGAAGAATAACGTTAGGTGTGTGGGTGCCGTAGTAGCCCTGGCCGATTAAGGATCGAGCGACCTTGTTCTTGCCGGCTATTGTTTCGAGATCAGCTAAAGCCTCAACTTCGCTGACAGCGTCTGGAAGGTTGAGGGATTCATTTATGCGGATACTTTCTGGAATAGTTTGCGAAATCAACTCCTCTAGCGACTCTGCACCAACTACTTCCAGCATCGTTTCAACATCAGCGCTCTGAGGTCCAATGTGACGATCAGCAAACTTCATGATTGATCTCCTTGGGACAATGGGGACGGGGTAATTTGTCCCTCGTTGAATCTGTATAGTGGGGTTTTCACGACTACAGCCTTCTTTACTTTGTTGCGAATCTGCACGTTCAGCTCTGCACCTGTCGCAGCATGCTCGATTGGAACAAAGGCGTTGCAGTAGAAGCCATCAAGAGTTGGTGCAAACATCCCCGAAACAACAACGCCCAGTTCGTTGCCTTCAACATCTACAACTACCGAGCCCTCTCGAGGGATCCCTTTGTCAAGCATTTCAAGAGTCACAAGCTTCTTCGACACCCCAGCTTCAACTACCTTACGAAGCTTGCCTGCTCCAACAAAGTTTCGGGTAACGCCTTCGGTTGATTCAAGATCTACTGCCCAACTCAGCTTGGCTTCGAAAGGGTTAATGTCCAAAGTCAGCTCATGTCCATAGAGTGCATAGCCAGGCTCAAACCGCAGTGAATCTCTGGCGGCGAGGCCGATTGGGGCAATTTCAATCTCAAGCTCGGCGGCTTTAGCAATAAGCGCTTCCCAAACTGGCAATGCTTCGCCCTCGATGTATAGCTCTACGCCATCTTCTCCGGTGTAGCCAGTTCTGGCGATGAGGCTAGGGGTGGGACAAATTACCCCGTCCCCAATGTCCCAGTTGGAGCTGACGATGCTGAATCGTTTGAGCGTCGTTAGGTCAGCAGATGTTAATGAGTTCACTAAGGCGATTGCGTTGGGGCCTTGAACTGCAATCATTCTCAGGTCATCGGACTTGTTGGCGACTGAACAGTCCAAACCTTCTGCGTGCTGCTGCAGCCAACCGAAATCAGTTTCTCTGTTTGAGGCGTTACCAACTACAAGCCATCTATCTTGCTGAAGTCGGTAAACGATGACATCATCAATCACGCCACCAGCCTCATTGCATAGAAGCCCGTACTTAGCTTCACCATCAACAAGAGTTGAAACGTCGGACGTAAGCACACGATCAATAAGCACAAACGAATCCGAACCAGTCACTTCGAACTGTCCCATGTGATCAATATCGAACAACCCAACCGAACGGCGCGTGACGAGATGCTCTTCAACAGCACCAAGTTTGTAGAAGACTGGAAGCCCCCACCCAGCAAAATCGACCATACGACCGCCATTATCTACGTGCCACTGGTGTAGTTCGGTTTTGTTCAGCTCGGTCAAAAGAAACCCTTCAAAGAATCACAATAGTTGGTGCCTTGTAATTCTCTGTGCTGGACCTGAGAGTTTGATGCCCCTACGGTGCGAGCTTAAAGCTCGGCTCTCCAGAGATAATTGCCAGGTCGATCCCTTTGCCTGAGAGTTTCAGAACAGATGATGGCGTCATCTACTCCTTGCACCTTCGGCGACTCACTCAAGAATCTCTCTCGACATGGCCAATAGTATTTAGTTGGTTCTTCGGCAGCTTAGCACTTTTTCTGGAGCTGGGTGTCTGAGAGATGGGGCAACGTAACGATCGCTAGTCACTCTAGGTTGAGACAAGAGTCTTCTCCCCAAGCTCCCCCAAGAGCGACGGCAGAACAATCAGCGCTGCTCAACTGAGTGGGCCTCGAGGGCGCTCCTAGTGGACGCAAGGGAGAAGACCGTTTGGAATAGCTGCAGAGCTCGGGGTGAGCGACATGAGGGCAAAACTACCTATATGCTGATTGTATGGCGCGAGTATCAATCACTAGTAAAATTCAAGGCAAGGAAGCTGCATGGCTTTCTTTCCCGAGCGATGGCATTATCGCTGCCATTGAGGAAATCCGAATCAACGAACCAGGTCTCTATAGGCAGCTTGGTAGCGTCCCTGCGATTGCGGCATTGAAAGAACCCACTTGGAGAATCCGAAAGCTTCTTGAAGATGAGGGAGTCCGCGACGACCCTCGTTATTGGACGACCCGATCAAACAGATTCGACCGTAATCTTCAGCTGACTGTTGCTGAAGCAATAACTCTGGGAAGAGTACTTACCCAAGTGCTTCAGGAAGGACGCATCAGCAAACTCGATGAGAGAGTCATCAGGTACTTCGCTTCTGCAAATGAGCTGGTTAATGAAGAGAGATTAAAAAAATGGGGCACACCAGGAGTTCAAGCCAAAAAACCAAGACTCGCTCCCTCAATCAATACCGGTACCCGTGCGATTTGCGGTGTTGACAAAGACCAACTAGGGTTGAGGTTCCACATCTACTATTTGAGTCAAAGACAGATTAATGACCTTAGAGCAGTCAAACAACAAATCTTCTGGCTATATCACCCAGACAAACCTAAGGAAATCTGTATTGAAGTTCTGTACCTCGCTATCCAGGAAATAGAATCCTCGGAGCTACCACTTTTGTGGGATGTTAATGACCTTGAAGATCTACAGAGAAGCCAAGCTGAAGCCTCTACTATTCTAGCTGCAGGCAGCAGAGCTCCGGGTTCAAGCACGCCAATGTTGGATCGCTCGGAGCGGCCGAAGTTTCCCAATTTCTTAGGTGACCTGGAAGTCAGACTTTTGCAGCAACCACAGTTGACTGACGGTTGGGAAATAAACGCACCCGTCGAGCCGCCTCCGAAGCCGATCTCAGTTTGGCATCGCCAAAAACCTCCAATCCAAGGGCAGTAATTAGTAGTCCTAGGGCGACAACCCATTGTCAGAGTGCCATATTAATATCATTGTGTGACTGCCAATCAAGCATCTATCTTGCACGCCGATCTTGATGCTTTCTACGCTTCGGTTGAACAGCGTGATAATCGAAATCTTCGAGATATCCCAATGGCGGTGGGTGGCGGTATTGTTCTGTCTGCAAGCTACCAAGCCCGAGCCCTAGGAGTGAGGACTCCTATGAACATCAATCTAGCTAAACAGCTCTGCCCTGATCTTGTTGTTGTTCCTCCTCGAATGGATGCGTATGCTCAGGCAAGTAACGAAGTGTTTGAGATTTTCTTCGACACCACTCCCACGGTTGAAGCGCTCTCAATCGATGAAGCATTCCTCGATGTTTCTGGCCTCTCAAGGATCGCTGGCGATCCGAGATCAATTGCGAACAAGCTTAGAAGCAGGGTTGCAGACGAGGTAGGTATAGCAATCTCTGTTGGAATTGCTCGGACCAAATTTCTTGCCAAAGTAGCGAGTGGAGTCTCGAAGCCAGATGGCCTTCTAGTTGTAGACCCCTCAGAAGAGCTTGCGTTTCTGCACCCGCTGCCCGTTAGGGCGTTATGGG
Source organism: Acidimicrobiales bacterium (assembly GCA_020628305.1). Taxonomy (GTDB): domain Bacteria; phylum Actinomycetota; class Acidimicrobiia; order Acidimicrobiales; family SZUA-35; genus JAHDDW01. The sequence continues at coordinate 4,383 of JAHDFH010000106.1, forward strand.
GTGTAGGCGCTGTTGCCGAGAAAAAGCTTCTTGCCAAAGGTATAGCTACAGTCGGGGAAGTCGCTTGTACCTCTCCAGAAAAACTTGAGGCGATACTCGGAGCTTCATCTGCACAGCATCTACATAAGCTTGCGCATAACATTGATGAGCGCAAGGTTGATACGGGGAGAAGTCGATCATCGGTTGGAGCTCAACAGTCGTTTCAGAAAACGGCCTCTACCGAAGCAATCGAGGCGATGCTGTTGGGTTTGGTGGATAGGGTTTGTTATCGCCTCAGAGCTGTAAATAAGTTCGGCAAAACAGTTGTAGTCCGTTTCCGCTTCGGCGATTTCATGTCAGAAACACGATCATTCACTTTCGACGAAGCAACCAACAGCACTACAGAAATAGCAACTATCGCACGGTCGCTGCTGCGTGACAGAAAGAAAGAGATCGAAACCAGAAGCTTGACACAAATTGGACTTAGCATTGCGAACCTAACATCGGCTGTTGCGAT
>JAHDFH010000023.1:0-4341 GCA_020628305.1 Acidimicrobiales bacterium
CTAGCTTTGGTGAAGGTCTTCACGTAGTTGCTGGTCCGAACGGCGTTGGCAAGACAACCCTATTCGATGCCACAGCCGGAGGGCTTCCGTTTGTAGGAGCGATTCGATTTGCAGATGTTGATTTACCACCCAAGCCAAAGGATCGGGCGCAAGTGGTTTCATACCTCCAACAAGAAACAGCCACCCCAGCCATTAAAGTATGCGACTATCTCGCAACCGTTTTGGAAGCCGGACAAGTTTGGAGGCTGAGTCGAGAGCCGATTGACACAGACAGAATCGAATCTACTTTGGAACAAGTAGATGCTTTGGATCTTAAAGAATTGAGGTTAGATCAGCTATCGGGGGGTCAGAAAGCAAAAGTCCGAATCGCTCGGCTGCTGCTTCAGGACACAAAGTACTGCTTGCTTGATGAACCGCTCAACCATCTTGACCCCGGAGTGGCAGTCGAAACAATGAGACTGTTGCAACAGATACAAGGTAAAGTGCTACTCATTACAATGCACGACTTGGCTTTGGCTTCGCGATTCGCAGACAGTGTGTTACTCATTGGGCCTGACTCAAAGGTTTTTCAGGGATCTGCTCCTGAGGTCATAACCAGCCAGCGTTTGTCAGGAGTTTTTCAATGTGCAATCGCTGTTGAGTGGAATGGCGATCGAGCCCATGTGTTTGCTGAGTAGTCAACCAGCTTTGACCGGTTTAACCCAAACCGAGTTGGCAACGGTTGCAGAAAACCAGATCGCTCCAAAGACAACAAGAGGCGCCCAGAATTCATAACTCCAACGAGCATCAAGTTCATAGCCCAAGCCTTTGCCGAAGGCTAAAGCAGTGATCAAAGTTGCCGCAACTTGCCACTGGGGTCTGTATGAGAAAAAGCCTAAAGCTTCGCCAACATACGCAACCGTACCGGGCAGAGCCACCAACCAGATTGCTGTAGTGTCCCAGGCATCCGGCCAAATCGGCTGACCCAGTAAACTTACCGTGGCAACAACAAGGGCGAGCGGATAAAGACTGGCACAGCGGCGACAAACATGCTTAGAGCCAATTTTGAAGCAGCGCTGTTCATATGCATCTGGCCAGTGATGAGAAAGCCACAAAGTCCTGCGGGCCTGTCTTTCTCGTTGACGGTCACCGATTGCTTTCACTCTGGCATCAAGTTCGGCCAGTTGCTCTTCGGTGAGATTATGGGTCTCTTGATCTAGCTCAGACATACAGGTTTACCATCGGACGCACCTTAACTTACTTAAACAGCTGCTTTCTGCTAAGTTCTGCACCAAGAATGTAGTCCAAAAGGCTCACATTCGCTTCCCAAGGGCCGATCAACCCTGAAAGAAGCAACAGATTCGGAGTAGCAATGAGAGTTGGAATTATCGCACCCCCTTGGGTTCCAGTGCCACCTATTGCTTACGGGGGCACCGAACTAATGTTAGACATGCTGGCCAGAGGGCTAGATCAAGCAGGTCATCAGGTCGTGTTATTCACAACTGGCGATTCAACTTGTCCGGTGCCTAAGAAGTTTCTGTTGGAAAATTCTGAAGGCATGAAGATGGGTACGATGCTGATCGAAATTGGTCACGGAGTTGCAGCCTATGAACAAATAGGTGATGTTGACATAATTCACGATCATACAAATGTCGGGCCTCTGTGTTCGATGAATATGGTTGATGTTCCAGTAGTCACCACAAACCATGGGCCATTCCAATGGGACACGATGGACTATTGGCGGGGAATTTCAGCTCGTAACATTCCAATCGTTGCCATCTCTAAGGACCAGGCCTCTCACGCAGATCGAGACATCAAAGTTTCTTCCATCATTCACCACGGGATCGACGCTTCCCGCATTCCTCAGGGCAATGGCGATGGTGAATACCTTGCGTGTCTTGGTCGTATGGCGAGTGACAAAGGTATCCACACCGCAGTAGCGCTGGCTAAGAAAGCGGGCAAGAAGCTTCTTATTGGAGCCAAGATGCGTGAACCTCTAGAACGAGAATACTTCGAGACCATGGTGAAACCGCACTTGAATTCGGACATTGAATATTTGGGAGAGCTTAATACCAAAGAAAAGTTTGATCTTCTTTGTGGAGCTGAAGCGTTGCTCAACCCTATTCAGTGGGCCGAACCCTTTGGTCTCGTGATGATCGAAGCAATGGCGGCTGGGACTCCAGTTATTGCTTCTCGTATCGGTGCAGCTACGGAGATAGTCACCCACGGCTTGACCGGATACTTGGCAGACAATGAACCAGATTTCCTCGAAGCTATTGAGAACGTGGACCAATTGAACCGCCGAGACTGTCGATTTGAGGTTGAAACGACATTCTCTATGCAAAGAATGGTGAAAGAGCACATTGCTTTCTATCTACAGCAGATAGAGCTCCACCAGAGCAGGAAAAGGGTTACAGACCACTCAGTTGTAGATCTTGTGTAAATAGCACCCCTGGCAGCGACCGTCGCTAAAAATGCAGACAGCGCTACAATGTTGGGTAGTAGTACCTAAGGCGTGGCTTTGGGTGAAGTGTTTAGCGGCGGAACATGAACTCTCCAAACATCCTCTTTATCGGAGACGACAGCGAATTTGAAACGGCGCTGTCAAATTCAACCCTAAACTTCAACTGGGAAATGTTCCAACTGAGCTTTCGATCAGATTCCCATTCGAGCTACGTCAATAGTTTTCAGCGCTTGGTTGGGATAAAGCGTTGGCGGGAAGCTACAGCACTACGTAACAAGCTAATCAACGACAATATTGCACATGTGCATTGTCTGTCGCCAGATTTGGTCGATTCAGAGTTACTGGGAGAGCTGGGGCTAACTTACTCAGTGTCGTGTTCGAGCAACCCTTTCCAAGGAGAGGTCGATGAAGTTACAATCGCTCGGGCGGCTGCTCTTCGGCAGGCAGAGTTCGTGCTATGCAACAGCGAATGGCTTAAGCAGGCTGTAGTTGAAGCCACGGGCATTGACTCTGGTCGGGTTTACTTTGCAGCTTGGCCGATTAGCTTCAAACTAAGTGGTGGGGATTCGTCAGTTCCCCGTCAGGGCGTGGTTATTCTCTCCGATGAATTCAGTGAAATTGGCAGCGAACTAGATTTGCTCGAGAAACTTGATTCAATATGTCAACGCGAGCGGGCAATAATCATAACTACAAAGGCGTGGTCGATTGAATCACCTTCCCACTTTGAATGGTTGAAACTTCAAGATTCAGCGCACCTTCTTCCGGAATACTTTGTTGCTGCCAGGCTTGGAATAGTCGATAACCCAGATGATTTGGCCATCCCTGTACTGACCAGGATGCTCTTCGCTGGATTGCCGGTGGTAGCGAGCCACCGTTCACCATGGCAAGGCTTGGTCGTTGATTCAGTGACGGGGGTAGTGACAGGTTCAGAAGATCTCGAACTGGCAAAAGCAACTCAACTCCTACTAATGGCGAATCATAGACTGGCTGCAATGAGTGACGGAGCCAAGTCCTATGCGGCGCAGGCGGTTGGGGCGCAGGATTCTGTTAATAGCCTGGGTGTGTTGATTGAAAAGATTTTTCACAACCCTGCCAAACGCTCACGTACGGTCATTGACTTGATCGACGGGATCGATATCGGCAGAAGAACTTCTGAAACTGCTGAGAATTAATGGGAAACCAAATCACTGAATATTCGGCTGAGCTTTACGACTATCGCATCTCGGTGTCGAGCCGGCTAAGCGATGCTTGGCAAGGGCTAGCTGCTGAGACTGACCATCTCCATCAAGCCCAGATGCGCAGCAGTGAAGATATCGCTTTGCTTCTCCAGACACTTGCGAAATCTGTCAAGGCAGAAGTTGTTGTTGATGTTGGAACTTTCACAGGTTGTAGTGCTCTTGCATTAGCAGAGGCAGTTGGCGCCAATGGTAAGGTGCTTACATACGACATATCCGATCAACACCTAGCAATGGCGCAGAAATACTGGGACGCCGCAGGCGTTGCCGATGTGATCGAGTTTACTAAGAGTGATGCCACAGCAGCTCTGAAACAACTAGCAAAGTCCACCTCAAATTCTGTTGATCTCATCTTCATGGACGCCAACAAGAAAGCCTATTCAGATGTCTTCGAACTGGCGATCCGTCTAGTCAAGCCTGGTGGCTACATCATCGTCGATGACACACTTTGGGCTGGGAAGATCGTTGAAAGTGATTCAGATATAAGACAAGTTCCTGCACTAAGAGAGTTCAACGAATCTGTCTCGAGAGACGCAAGAGTTCAGGCAGTTGTTCTGCCGATTGGCAATGGGCTGACTATTGCGTTGAAGCTTTAGCTAGTAAGTGGTTGCGTTTCATCTCTCGGCGTCGTCGTCTCTCTGGCGTTAGTTCGTCGAAACACTT
>JAHDFH010000023.1:4351-28694 GCA_020628305.1 Acidimicrobiales bacterium
ATCTCAGGCTCATACTTTTCGCTTGTTGCTTCCTCCGGAGGCATCGGCATTCCACAGTTTCCACACTTGATATGGTCACCTTCGACTAATCCGTGGCGCAGTGTTACGCGGTCATCAAAGACGTAGCATTGACCATCCCAGGAGCTCTTCTCCGCTGGAACCTCCTCGAGGTACTTGATAATTCCGCCCTCAAGATGATAGACATCTTCAAAACCGGCTTCCTTCATGTACGAAGATGCTTTCTCGCAGCGGATTCCGCCAGTACAGAATAGCGCTACCTTTTTATGCTTCTCTGGATCGAGTTGAGAGCTGACGTATTCTGGAAACTCTCTAAACACCTCAGTCTGAGGATTGACAGCATTCTTAAACGTGCCGATCTGGTACTCATAGTCGTTCCGAGTATCAATCACCAAAACATCCGGATCCTCAATAAGATCGTCCCAATCTTTAGGCTGAACGTAGGTCCCAACAGCGGCGGTTGGGTCAATCTCAGGGAGCCCGATAGTTACTATCTCAGGTTTGATTTTGACCTTCATTTTCCCGAAAGCAGGATCTGAAGCGTCGGAATATTTGAATCTGATTTCTCCTACTTCTGGAAGCGATTCAAGGAAGTTCTTTACTTCGGTAACACCTTGTTCGGTGCCGCAAATAGTAGCGTTCAGCCCCTCATGAGCGATAAGAATCGTACCTTTAACGTCATGGCCGTTGCAGACATCGAGCAACGGTTGGCGTTGGCCCTCAAAGTCTGGCCAGGGAAAGAACTTGTAGAAAGTAGCGACGACAAAACTCATAGCCAGATCAGTGTAGCAAGCTATTGCCAGACCTCAGATTTTCCCGGTTGTCTGACGTTGCTGGTAGCATCAAATGAGTCGACTATAACGAGGTATCACTATGGGACGGTTCGGATCTGTTCTAACAGCAATGGTTACACCATTTAACGAAGATGGGTCGCTAAACACAGACGCAGCGCAAGAGCTGGCAAAGTATCTCGTAGCTAACGGCAATAATGGCCTTGTAGTTGCAGGAACCACAGGCGAGAGTGCGACCATCACTATTGAAGAGCAAGTGGAGCTCATTTCAGCAGTTCGCGAAGCGGTACCTGGCATTCCAGTAGTCGCAGGAGCAGGAAGTAACAACACTGCAGTAGCTTTGAAGAACATTGAGAAGATAGCGCCCCTTGGAGTGGATGGTCTTTTGCTTGTAACTCCGTATTACAACAAGCCTTCTCAGGCTGGAATGATCGATCACTTTAAGCAGCTATGCGCTTCTACAGACGTGCCTGTGATGCTGTACGACGTGCCGGGAAGAACTGGCCGAGGAATGACACCAGATACCCTGTTTGAACTAGCTGAGATCGAAAACGTTGTGGCCTACAAAGACGCAAATGGTGATCCAACCCTGACTGCGAAGCTGGTGGCCGGTTTTGGTGAAGGCGTTGAGGTTTACTCCGGCGACAACGATCTTACTCTTCCTTTCCTTTCCGTTGGGGCAGTTGGGCTGGTTGGAGTAGCAACTCATTGGGCTGGAAACGAGTTTGCAGAAATGATGAATGCATTCTGGGATGGCGATTTAGATAAAGCAATCGCTATCAATCAATCTTTACAGCCGTCGTACGATTACTGGTCAACAGACACTGCTCCTAGTCCAATCCCATCAAAAGTTATGATGAAGGTGCTGGGAATAGATTGCGGTCCTGCTAGAGCGCCAATGGGACCTGTTCCCGAAGGTTTGGAAGTCCAAGCCAAGCAGGTTCTCGCCGGTCTAGGCAGAGCTTAAGCAATGCCTAACAATGTTAAAGTAACATTTCTAGGCGGTTTAGGCAGTATTGGGCGAAACTGTGCTGCAGTTGAAATAAACAACAAGATCATGCTAATTGACTGCGGGATTATGTTCCCCGAGGCCGACATGGCTGGGGTTGATATAGTCCTACCAAACTTTGAGTACCTTCGCGATCCCCAAAAAGAAGTCGTGGGCGTGGTCTGTACCCACGGGCACGAAGATCACATAGGGGCAATCAGCTCTCTCTTAGCGGAGATGCCGCTCAAGTTGATTGGTTCTAAACTCACTCTTGGGCTGGCAAAGAACCGAATTGGTCAAAACGGGCTGCTTGGTCAGGCAACATTTGTTGAAGTTGAAGACGGTCAGCGAATTCAAATCGATGAATTCGACATGGAGTTTTTTCCTGTAACACACTCGGTTCCGAATGGGTTCGCAACAGCTTTTCACACTCCGCAGGGCGTGGTGCTGCACAGTGGTGATTTCAAACTTGATATGACACCGGTTGATGGGCGCCACACAGATCTGTCAGGGCTTGGGCGGCTTGCTAATGTCGAAGGCGTTCGGCTTCTTCTATGCGATTCAACAAATGCTGATTCCGAAGGGTACTCAGACTCAGAAACCTCAATTGGCGCCTCACTAGCTGGGATCTTTCGAGCCCGTCAGGGTCAGCGGATAGTGGTCGCGTGTTTTGCCAGTCATATACACAGAATTCAGCAAGTCGCAGATGCAGCTATAGCTACGGGTCGATCAATTGTCACACTGGGACGCTCAATGAACCACAACATCGCTCTCGCTAGAGAGCTTGGTTTGCTTCATATCCCTGAGAACCGGTTGATGAACGTCGATGATCTAGACAACATCCCCGATGGAGATTTATGCGTTATCTGTACAGGATCTCAAGGGGAACCAATGGCAGCCCTGTCTCGTATGGCTAGAGGCGATAGTCAATGGTTGAATGTGCGAGATAACGATTGCATTATCTTTTCATCTCATCCAATCCCAGGCAACGAAACATCGGTAACCAGGGTGATAGATAACTTGATCCGTAAGGGTGCAGAAGTGGTGCACTCTGGTAACTCACATGTCCATTCCACCGGGCACGCTAAATCATTAGAGCTTCGAGTCTTTCATTCAGTGGTCAAGCCCGAAAATTTTGTGCCAGTCCATGGGGAGTACGCTCATATGTCAGCTCATGCAAAGTTGGCCGAAGGCATGGGACTCAATCCCGACAACATTTTGATCTGCGGCGATGGAAACAGCGTTGAGCTGACCGAGCAAGGATTACGTCGAGCTGACGATGTGCCCGGAGACTACGTGTATATCTCTGGCTCTGTCGGCGAAGTGGGAGCATCCGTACTTAACGAGCGAAATACGCTGGGACAGGACGGCTTTGTGTCTGTGATCGTGCCTTTACTAGACAGAGACGGCGAGCTGGTACTAGCTGGCGAGCCCCGTTTGATCTCCCGTGGGTGGGTGTCTGAGGAATTAACTGCTGAGCTACACAAGGGTTTAGCCGGAGTTGTTGCCAAAGCTGTTGAAAAAGCCCTGGCGGGCTCTGGTGACGCTCTTGCGGTTGAAAAAGCGGCCAGAAGAGCAGCTGGGAAATACATTAACGCCGAAACCAGGCTGCGTCCGATGGTGGTTCCGGTAACCCTAGGTGTTTCCTCCAAATAGTTCAAGATTGAACCCGCAACAGTCCCATTTGAGCTAATCTTGGGAGGCTGTGAGTAATAGAAAAAGAAAACCAAGAGGTTCGACCTCTACATTTGCGTCTTTTGCGCGAGGACGTGGCACCAAAGCCCAGAAAGCCCAAGAGAACAGGGAAGTTGCAGCGTTGCTGTTGCTTTCCTTAGGGCTGATTCTCGGAGTCGCCATATTTACATCCGCTACGGGATCCTTTGGGTCCTTTATTGAGAACTTGACCGGAAGATTCTTCGGTTTGGCTAGATACTTCATGCCACCAGTTTTACTTTTCTCTGGCTGGTATCTACTGAGAAACAAGCGACGGAAACGTCGACGCTTCTATCCCAGTGAAGTTGTGGCTTGGATCTGTCTCTTTATTGCCAGCTTTTCGCTTCTAGACATCATAGGCGGACGACCATTTTGGGGTTCAGCGCTAGAAGATTTGAGTAGTGCTGGCGGTTGGCTTGGGGTGCTGCTTGGCGGAACATTACACAGGTATTTTGGTTCTGCTGGTCAGTTCATTGTCACGTTTACTTTATTTGCAATAACAGCAACACTGTTGACTTCAGTTTCGGTGGGGGAGTTCGCCGATCAGGTAGTTGAGCGTCTGCGCCCCCTTGGCGAAGCGATCAATGGAATCTTCTCGAGAGCCGGCTTTGAAGAATATGAAGACGAAGACCGACCTCGAAAACGTGCACGCTATAAACGTGTCTTCGAAGACGACGAAGAAGAGTATGAGGACGACGAAGAGCTCATTGATTTACGATCCCCTGACGCTCTCGAAGAGGTGTCGCAATGGGATTCACAAGTCTCTGAGCCAATCATTGAAGTTCCTAAGCCAGCTGTCCTGACAGAACAGATGGCGTTATCTTTACAAGCTCCACGCGGTAATTGGCATCTGCCAAGCTTGGAACTGCTTGATAGAACCGAGGTAGAAGAAGTTGATAAAGCGTCAGTCGAAGCGACTGGCCGACAGTTAGAACATGCGTTAGCAGAACACGGTGTTGAGACCCGACTAATTGGTGTTGTCGTAGGCCCAACCGTGTCAAGGTTTGAGCTTGAGCTTGGCCCCGGCGTGAAGGTCTCCCGGGTTACTTCGTTACACAAAGATATTGCGTACGCAATGGCCACACCTGATGTGCGCGTATTAGCTCCAATCCCAGGCAAGCAAGCTATTGGTGTTGAAGTTCCGAACGTTCGAAGACAAGTTGTCACTGTTGGTGACCTTTTGGTATCCGAGGAAGCTTCTAGAGCAACGCACCCATTGGAAGTTGCTTTGGGTAGAGACATCAATGGCCGAACGATCATGGCTCCTCTGGCTGAGATGCCTCACTTGCTAGTAGCAGGCCAAACTGGTTCTGGTAAGTCGAGCTGTATTAACTCGATGCTCACCTCGGTGTTGATGCGCTCAACTCCAGAGCAGGTGCGACTGATTCTCATTGACCCTAAACGTGTAGAGCTTACTCAGTATCGTGGTTTGCCTCATTTGCTTACCGATGTTGTTACTGATCCTAAGAAGGCTGCGAATGCATTGTCGTGGGCCGTGCGTGAGATGGAGCGTCGCTATGATTTGCTTAGCCAACACGGAGCTCGAGACCTAACCAGTTACAACCAAGCCGTTGAAGAAAATAAGATCGAGTCTTGGATTGATGGTGATGGCGAGCTAAATGAACCGGCCAAGATGGGCTATATTCTGGTTGTTTTAGACGAGTTAGCTGATCTGATGATGGTAGCTGCTCGAGATGTTGAGGAGTCAATTTGTAGGATTGCTCAGAAGGCTAGAGCGGTAGGCATTCATTTGATAATAGCCACCCAGAGGCCATCTACTAACGTGATCACAGGTTTGATCAAGGCTAACGTACCAGCTCGCCTAGCCTTTGCGGTTTCAAGCCTGACAGACAGTCGAGTGATTCTCGATCAGCCAGGAGCTGAGCGTCTTGTAGGTATGGGTGATGCTCTGCTATCAGATGGACGTACAAGCGCTGCAGTTCGCTACCAGGGGGCGTGGGTAACAGAAGAAGAAGTCTCAAGTGTGGTCGAGTTCTGGTCAGAACAAGCCCCTGAACTGGTTTATGATTCACGTGTTGTTGGGGAGAACGCCGCAGGTGCGAGCGACGGGAGTGGCATTCCGGGCGGCACGACTGGAAACACCGAAGACGACGAGCTAATGCTCAAAGCCATCGAGCTGGTTGTTAACTCACAACTTGGTTCAACTTCAATGCTGCAACGTAAACTTAGGGTTGGGTTTGCCCGTGCGGGCCGTCTCATGGATTCGCTTGAAGACCGGGGAATCGTTGGTCCGTCGATTGGTTCCAAAGCTCGAGAAGTGCTGATGACCAAACAAGATTTGGAGAGTGGTAACTGGCCGGGCTCGCCTACAGCTCAACCAGTTGCCCAAACAGCGGTAGCTGCACCGGCGAGAGTAGCTCAGCAGCCAGTGATAGTAGAACCCAAGCCAAGACGGCGAACCTTGGCTGATATTTCCAACCCAGAGCCAGAACAAAGTCAGAAAATTCATCCTCGCTCTACCATTGTTGAAGCTGGTGATGAAGACGTACGGATTAAGTCCTACGATGAACGTTTCAGTAATTCCCAGGACGAAGATCTGTTTGCAGATATCGAGGACGAGGACGAGTACGTTGAAGACGAACTTGAGGACGACGACGATTATGAAGACGATGAGCATGACGACGACGATGATTTAGCCTCTGACGACTATGAGGACGATGACGACGACGACGAAGAGCTAGAAGACGATGAGGAATGGGAATACGAAGAAGATCTTGAAGATGATGAAGATCTTGAAGATGATGAAGATCTTGAAGATCTTGAAGATCTTGAAGACGATGAAGATCTTGAAGACGATGAAGATCTTGAAGACGATGAAGATATGGAATCCTCAATTGATCCTGCCCTTAGTCCACCACCTAGCTATGACAGATAGCGAATAGCGTCACGCACAGCTAGGTTGGTCAGATGGAGTTTTTATCTGAGCCGACCGGGCTCGTCGCCGCCATTCAGTTGATTGTGGGGCTCGTCCTAATATCATTTTCTGCCGATCATTTTGTAGAAGGCGCAGCGAGTGTAGCAAGAATAGCCAAGATCTCGCCAGTGATCGTTGGCGCTGCAATAGTCGGCTTTGGCACCAGTGCGCCAGAGCTGTTAGTGTCTGGCGTGGCGGCGTACAACGGCGAAATAGATTTAGGTGTCGGAAACATTGTCGGGTCAAATGTAGCGAATTTAACCTTGGTGTTAGGTTCAGCAGCTCTTGTTGCAGCAATACGAGTTTCCAAAAAGGTGCTTTCCAAAGAGGCAGCACTTTCGCTTCTAGGAACCTTAGCTTTCGTCGCTGCCGCGATTGGGGGGTTCAACCGCATCGAAGGCGTTGGACTGGTCATGCTCTTGGTGGCGTCGCTCTACTGGATGATTTCATCACAATTGAGGGAGTCCAGATCAGGTGCCGAGATCGAAACTAACCAAGATGCGTCAGGCTCATTAGCTAAAGAGCTTGTCAGAACCGTTGTTGGACTAATCGGCGTAGTATTAGCCGCCCAGGCCCTTGTCTGGGGAGCAACAGCTGTAGCGGGAATACTCGGTCTGTCTGAAGGCTTTGTTGGGGTATCTCTCGTTGCAGTGGGCACCTCACTCCCAGAGTTAGTGACTGTTGTAGTCGCTGCTCGAAAGGGAGCTACTGATCTGATTGTAGGAAACCTATTGGGTTCTAACATGTTCAACTCTCTAGCTGTCGGTGGTGCCATAGCTTTGGTTGGCTCTGGCCAACTCGAGGACCCTGATACTGCAAACACAGGAATCATGATCATGACTGGAATATCTATTGGGGTGACTTTGTGGATGATCTGGCAGAAGAAATTCAACAAAGCGTCTGGGATTGGCCTCTTGATTATTTGGATGATTACCATGGCGGTACTCGGAACGAGCGCTTCGTAGCGTATGGACGGACAACTGACCGACAGCGATCTTAGACTAAGAAGGATTGCAAACTCGCTAACCATTGCTCGAATAGCTCTAGCACCTCTCGTAGCTTGGTTGATTCTCTACCGCAACCCTTGGTGGTTCTCATGTATATTTCTTTTCGTGCTCGGGCTTACAGACCGCGTCGACGGTGACATTGCGCGCAAAGTTGGGCCAACACGTCGAGGAGCTTTTCTAGATACTTTGGCCGACAAAGTGCTGTTACTATTTGCAGGCTATGCCTTGGTTGTCGAAGGATCTTTCTGGTGGCTACCCATGACGCTTATTGCAATCAGGGAACTTGGCATGATGGCGTACCGAATCTATTGGTCCAGATTTGGCTTATCTGTTCCGGCCCGGTTGTCAGGCAAATACAAAGCAATTATGCAAGGTTTTGCTTTGCTTGGTGCAATGTTTCCACCACTTGAGGATCGCCCTGACATTGTCTCCATGCTTCTTTGGGTTGCAGTTGCCTTTACTGTAGTTTCAGCAGTCCAATACGTACTAGATGGTCGAAAAGCGTTGAGCACAACGGGAGAAAGAACCACATAAGCTTACGCTTAGCTGAAGGGGACTAGAGTGGCGAGTGATGAAAGCTGAAATAGTTGCAATAGGTTCAGAGCTTCTACTTGGTCAATCAACTGACACTAATTCAGTGTGGCTCTCGAATGAGCTCGCCAGTATGGGAATCGATTGCTATTTTCACACCTCAGTGGGCGATAACAAAGACCGTATGGCTGAGGTTTTTCGTTCTGCCTGTGACAGAAGCGACTATGTATTCTGTACTGGCGGGCTAGGACCTACACAAGATGACATCACAAGAGCAGCATTAGCGCAGGTAATGGGAGTTGAGCTTCTTCACGACGTAAGCGTTGAAGCAATGATCAGAGCTAAGTTTGCGCACCGACAAACAGAGATGCCTCAAAACAACCTACTGCAAGCACAAGTCCCTGCAGGGGCTAAGACTATGGACGCAATGCCAGGAACGGCCCCTGGACTAATCTGTGAGCTTCCCAACAATACAGTCGTCTACGCTATGCCTGGCGTCCCCTTTGAGATGAAAGAGATGTTCGCTGACTCCGTTGTTGAAGACCTTCTTGCTCGCTCAGGTGAACAGCAGCTTATTGGTTCACGAGTTATTCGCACATGGGGTCAGAGTGAATCGAAGCTTGCTGAAGTTCTAGATCCTCTGGTAGCTGAGCTAGATCAAAACAGTGGCAGCTTTAGGGCCACCTTAGCTTTCCTCGCTAGCGGTGTAGAAGGCCTCAAAGTTCGTATTACGGTTAAGGCCGATAGTGACAAGAACTTGCGAGAGCGCCTTGATGAGCTCGAGCAGCGAGTTCGGAAAGAGCTGGGTGATACAGTTTTTGGAGTCGATGAAGCTTCAATGGAGTCTGTCGTTCTAGAGCTTCTTGAAAAAGCTGGTCTCTCGTTGGCAGTAGCTGAATCAGTTACCGGGGGGTACCTTGCCGGTCGCATCTGCTCAGTACCTGGAGCGAGTCGCAGTTTCTTGGGTGGAGTTGTTGCCTATGAGCAAAGTATCAAGAGAGAGATCCTGGGCGTTTCTAGCGGCGTTGGAGTCTCTGAACAGACCGCAATCGAGATGGCTGACGGTGTGAGAACTGCCCTTGGGGCTAGTGTTGGTTTGGCTACAACTGGTGTGGCTGGTCCAGCTGAATTGGAGGGCAACCCTGTTGGCACTGTCTGGATTGGCATCGCAATAGAGGATGATTCATTTGCAAAGCGGGTCACGTGGTCCAAAAACAGGGAACAGATTCGAAATCTATCAACACTGTCGGCTTTGGATGAACTAAGAAAAGTTTTGCTTAGTAAAACCTAGATCGGAGTAAGCCATCCATGATTGTCTTTGGCGAGTCCGGCTTGTATCGAGGTGAGAGCTTGTCGCAGTTTCAGTGTGTTATGCCCCGGTTTGCCGCCAGAGTAGTCGACTGTTTCATCGTCAAAGATAAGCTTGCAGACTGGCGCAATCACGGCTGCTGTTCCTGAGAGAAATGCTTCTCCTTGCCAGTTTTTTAGCTCAGCTATTGTGATAGTGCGTTCCTGCACTTCATATCCAAGTTCTTGAGCAAGGGTAATGATTGAAGCCCTAGTGATGCCATGCAGGAAAGACTCATCTAGATGTCGGGTGATGAGGGTTTTGTCATCGACTAAGAAGAAGTTGGCAGCACCTGTTTCTGTAACGTCATTGTTGTTTGCAAACAAAACTTGATCAACTCCATGGGTCTGTTTTGCTACAAGAGTTGGCCCGAGCGCTAGGGCATAGTTAGCTCCACCTTTAACCATTCCAAAGCTCGATGTTGTTCGCTGCATGTTCTGCTCGACATAAAGCGAAAGAGGGAGGATCCCGCCTTTAAAATAGTCGCCAACTGGGGATGTCATAACGCAAATCTTGGCATTTGCTGTTGGGGCAGATGCAGCGCCAATGATGGGCAGGGTACCAAAGAAGACTGGCCGTACGTAGAGGGAGCCAGGTTGGGTAGGTGTATCGTCTGCGTTCGCTGCTACTGTGTCTGCAATAATATTTTCCACGAGTTCAGCGGGGGGAGCAGTGACGTTTAGATGGGCGATGCTTTGGCAGAAGCGTTGTGCATGATCGCTCAGTCTGAATATTTTGATGCTGCCATCTTGCTGGCGGTGAGCTTTAAGGCCTTCAAAGCAGTTCGAAGAGTAGTGCAAAGTGTGTGCGCCTGGGTGAACCTCGAATGGCGCGAATGGTTCTACACCTTTGTAGGTGTACTCGTTTCCATCAAAATCACAGACCGCCATGGAGTCTGAAAAGATTGAACCGAATGGCTCTGTGAAAGGATCAAGCGTTGACATGAACACCTCGGAGAATGGACTGTTTATTTAGAAGTACTCTATACCATCGGGAACTTGCACTCCCGTGTTAGCCATAACCCGAATACTTCGAAGCACACGGGGGGTGCTTGTAATGAGAGATAACTATGTTAAGGAGTGGCTACCGGAGCGAGCCTGCCCGTGGCTTCAATGTATGCTTGGGACCTTTCAGAGCAATGCGTGTTGAACACATAGTCCTGGAAGCCGAGTTGGGATTCACTTAGGTCCTGCCAGATTGCTTCCAGAACTGAGGCGTCTAGTTCGCAGAGCAGCTCAGCTTTTGCGAGTAGCTCTGTTGCTTCAGAACTAGACAACTCAGTGCCGAGAGCTTGCTCTAGGGTTTCTACAATAGTGAGTGTCTCTGACCCAGCACTACTACAAGAAGTAACCAGTACTAATAGCGAAACGGCTAGAAACCTCATGGTTCAAGCCTAGTTGGTTTGACTAGGTAATTTTGGATATCGGCCTTTATCACTTAGGCCGATCATATGTTCTAGGCTAGGGTCTGAGAATGTCAGAGTGGTGTTGTAGCTTGTCTGATGTAGCGCTGATGCGCCAAACCTCAATAAACCAGGAGTTATAAAATTATGGCTAAGAAAGCAGACGTATCTAAGGGCAACACTGCAGCCTTAGAGACAGCTTTAGACAACATCGAAAAGCAGTTTGGCAAGGGCTCAGTCATGAAAATGGGCGAGAACACCAGTATGGGGGTCGAGACCGTTCCAACTGGATCATTAGCGCTCGATATCGCATTAGGTGTAGGAGGGCTTCCAAGAGGTCGTGTAGTGGAGATTTACGGGCCTGAATCATCCGGTAAGTCGACAATGGCTATGCATGTCGTCGCCGAAGCGCAACGTAACGGTGGCACATGTGCATACATCGACGCCGAGCACGCTATGGACCCTGTGTATGCAGCAGCGATTGGTGTTGACGTCGATGAGTTGTTAATTTCCCAGCCAGATACGGGTGAACAGGGCCTTGAGATTGCAGACATATTGGTCAGATCAGGCTCAATTGACGTGCTCGTGGTTGACTCTGTAGCTGCTCTTACTCCAAGAGCCGAAATCGAAGGCGATATGGGCGACACTCACGTAGGTTTGCAAGCAAGATTGATGTCTCAAGCCCTCCGTAAGATCACCGGTAACTTAAACAAAACAGATACTATCTGCATCTTTATTAACCAGCTTCGTGAGAAGATTGGTGTAATGTTCGGATCACCTGAGACAACACCAGGCGGTCGTGCGTTAAAGTTCTACAGTTCTGTGCGCTTGGACATTCGACGTATTGAGTCAATCAAGAACGGTGCCGAAGTGGTTGGTAACAGGACGCGGGTTAAGGTAGTGAAAAATAAAGTTGCGCCGCCATTCAGGCAAGCAGAGTTTGACATTATGTACGGCAAGGGTATTTCTAGAGAAGGCTCTTTGCTTGACATCGCAGTTGAGCACGACATCGTAAAGAAATCAGGAGCTTGGTACACCTACGAAGGCGAACAAATTGGCCAAGGCCGAGAAAAAGTGAAAGAATTCTTGATTGAGAATCCTGATCTCGTTATAGAGATTCAAGATCGAGTATTGAAACAAGTTGGTTTAGTGCCCGATGGTCAAATCGATCTAACGGACGGCACTGTTGACGCTGAACTCGCTGAGACGGAGTCTTAGAACTCGAACACATCTAGGTCGTTCGCTACGCTTACATTCTGGAAGATCTCTCTTGCCTCGGCTTGGAGATCTTCCAGTTTGCTGTAGCGGGCCGAAAAATGCGTAAGAACTAGCTTCTTGGCGTTTGCGTCTTTTGCAATTCTCGCTGCTTGTCTGGCAGTCAAGTGCTTGTATTTCTTGGCTAGCTCGAGCTCTGATTCCATAAAGGTCGATTCACAGACTAGCAAATCAACTTCTTGGGCAAGTTCTACCGCTTCATCACATAACGCAGTGTCCATAATGAAAGCAAACTTTTTGCCAGGTTTGGGACTGCTGACATCTTCAAGATTGATGGTGCCGCCTCCAGTATCGATTGAGCCATTAGCCACTAGAAGGCCAACGTCTGTACCGGAAATTCCTGCTTCAGCGAGTTTACTAGCGTTGAGCGAAACTGAGTCTGGCTCGGATACTCGATAGCCAATGGTGTCAGTTCGATGATCGAGGGGGAGCGTTTCAATGGTAAGTTCTGAAACTGTTGCACTATATTGGCTCGGAGGTATTGGAATTGGTTCGAGATTGGCATTCTGAGCATAGACCGAAGCATTGGTGAGATTTTCGTAGAACTCTGAACCGGAATCAGGGAAAAGCACTTTTAGTGATTCCAGTTGCTCTGGATTGTTTAGAGAGTTGTCGAGGGATCGACGTTGAACCACACCTGGAAGACCAAGGCAATGATCTCCATGAAAGTGGGTTATGGCCACCGCATCTAGTTTGGCTATTGAGAAACCCGCAAATGTACACTGGCGCTGTGTTCCTTCTCCAGGGTCGAACATGATTGCTCTATTATCCCACTTTAGAACATAACCATTATGTGCTCTTAATCGGGTCGGGGTTTGCGAGGCTGTGCCTAGGACAGTGAACGAGGTGCGGCTCATTTGCCTAGTTTAGTAGCGTCTGGTTACCGTGTTCGGAGAATTGTTTGCAGCCTGAAGGGATTTCATTGCAAAGCACCTAGATTTGGGGGCATATGGCTTCAAGCTGGACCTTCGCAAAACGTCCATTCTGGATATTTTCACACTTGTTTGTGGGCCTCGCTGTTGTCGGGTGCTTGGCAGCATCTGCTTGGCAGTTTCAGAGGCTACAAGAGCGACGCGAGGTCAACGCTGAGATCTTTATAGCTTTGGAGGCAGAACCAATTGAGCTTTCAGCTTTGAGCGCTGAGAATTTGTTGGAGTTTACAAAAGTGGCCGGTGCGGTTGAGGTTGTTGATTCAAACTTCATTAGCATTTCGGGACGAACCCTGAATGGCGTGACCGGCACCCACATTGTGATGTTGGCGCAGAGTGCCGATGGTACCTATATGTTTATCAACCGAGGTTTTTGGCCAAGAGGAGAGCTAACACCCGCTAAATTGTCAGGCACTGTTTCGGTCAGTGGGTTGGCCAGGGAGTCGATCTCTAAAGGTTTACTAGACATCGAAGATGTGCTGGATAAAGACATAGCCCCTCGGATGGATCTTGATCAGCTACAAAAGCGAGAGGCGGCCCCAAGCGGTGATTACGCAAACCGCTGGATTCAAGCAGTAGGTATTGACCCGCAAGGTGATCTAGTGGCAGTTCCTGAGTTTTTACCCGTGCCTGAGCCAGACGAAGGCAATCATCTTTCGTATGCCATTCAATGGTTGATCTTTGCACTGCTAACAGTTTTTTTCTATCGTTCCATTCTGCTGCGAAAAGCTGGGCGCCTTCGTTCGGATGAAATTATGGCTGATTAGGCCTAAACTGGAGTTGTGACAACATCAGAAGACCTCACCGTAGCTGTTGACCTTGGTGGCACTAACTGCCGTGCCGCACTCGTCGATTCAGAGGGGCAGATTCTGTCCCAAACAAAGTTGGCAGTAGACCATGATCAGCCGAAGCCAACCGTTATCATCGATGCGATAAAGGAAGCGACTCAGGGGTATGAAACCCGCAAAGCCGTGATCGGTGTCCCAGGAATCGTCGACTACGAACTACAGCGAGCGGTTTTCGTTCCAAACCTGCCCCAGCAGTGGATTAAACGTTTCACTGCTCCCTGGATAGGCAAAGAGACCGGATTAGAAGTTAGCCTTGCAAATGATGCAGATTTAGCCGGCGTGGGTGAAGCAAAGTTTGGGGCCGGAAAGCTTAGCGATGATGTTGTGTACGTAACAATTTCAACTGGTATCGGGGGAGCCGCAATTCTTCGTAACAAGCTCGTACACGGCAAGTTTGCTGCGAACGATGTGGGCCATATCATGATCGACTTGCCTGCTGCGGAAAGTGGGGGAGACCACACCCCTGAGATGTATGGAGCAGGACCAGCCTTTGAACGGCAAGCTGAAGCTCAAGGCCTTGAAGTTACGTGTGAAGAGCTGCTTGATTTGGTTCGCAGCGGAGATCAAGCTGCCGAAAAAGCGTTTCGCAGAGGAATGTTAGGGGCTGCCTCTGGTATTTTGAATCTTGCTTGGCTGTACGCACCAGCAATGGTGGTGATCGGCGGAGGAGTAGGGCTTAACGCAGACCTAGTGCACCCCGTTGTCAATGAAGTGCTCGATAAGTGGGGTCCTAAAGGGGTCCGTCCAATCAAAGTTGTTGCCGCTGAGCTAGGCGACAACGCCGCGCTGGTCGGTGCAGCTGGCTGGTGGACTGCGTTTAACTAGAGGAGTTCTGGGCCGTCCCTAAGCGTTGCTCTTACGGCGACGGCGACGATTGGCGTCTATCTTCCGTGCGGATTTAACAACCATGTCTAAGCGCTTGCCTAACTCTTCATGCGTGAGCTTACCGTCTAGATCTAACTCGGGCGCCAGTGCCTCGAGGATGGCAGATACGCTAACGCCCTGTTCAGCGGCGAAACCATGCCACTGATCGTGGGCTGAATCTGAAACGTATGCGTGTAATGCTTTGCGGTCGTTTGACTCTGACACTTGTGAAGAACCTCTTCTATTTATGTTGGCGGTGTGCGATGTTAAACACCGCACAAGTGACACTAGTGCTTCTGCGAATCAAGTTCAAATCCAATTGATGATTCTTGCTACAACAGCAAGCACTATGTTGAAGCAGCTACGACTGATTCGAACTGTTGCCTAAGAACTTCCACAACGCTGGGGTGAGCAGACCGGCAGAGACAGCTTTGACTACGTCGCCGATGATGAAGGGTGCTATGCCGTAGACAAAGGCGCTTGGAGCACTCAAGTCTTCAGCAAAGAAAGGGATGTTCAGTGAGTAAGCAAGGAAAGTTGCACCGAAAGCGTAGATGATTACCGAGCCTGCTAGGAAAGCCGGAACTGCTGAAAGAATTGATCTGTCCTGATGCCGTGCCGCCATTAGCCCAACAACATACGCAGCTGCAATGAATCCGACAAGGTAGCCGAAAGTTGGAATAAGTTCTAATCCTTGTGCTTCGGAGTTAAATATGCCCGAGTTGCCATCAGCATAGAATGGCAGCCCAACTGCCCCTAGAAGCACGTAAAGGCCCTGTGAAGCTGCTCCACGAACTGGACCAAGCGTAGCTCCAGCGAGCAAAACCGCAAAGGTTTGTCCTGTGATGGAAACCGGAGTAAACCCTAAAGGAATCTTGATTTGGGCTGCGGCTGCAGTGAGTAAGGCAAAGCCAATGACTAGTGCGACATCGCGCAGCATCGTGTTGTTTTTAAAACTTACTTGATCGGCTAAGAAGCCTGGTCTGGCTGGTGTAATAGTTGTCATTGGATCATTCAACTAAGGAGTGTTGCAGAATCCAACCTTTAAGCACACAGCCAAGCGTCAACAACCACTTGGTCTATGCTTCGGACCTGTGCTCAACTGATTCAGCTTCTGTTTTGTCTCTCTCTTCTGAACGGCGGTCCAAGAGATCGCTATCTACTACGTTGTGTCGCTGAATGTAAACTGATGCAGCTGCCTGAACGATGGCGATGGCAGGAAGCGCTAGAAATGCTCCAGTTGCACCCAAAAGACTTGAGCCAGCTATGACGCCTCCAAAGGCCACTGCCGGGTGCATATTGAGGGTCTGGGCGGTGATGCGAGGTTGCAGCAGATAGTTCTCAATCTGCTGATAGAACAAAACTGCGGCGATGACATAGACCGCAGTGATAGGTTCATTAGCAAGGGCAATCAATACAGGCAGAACACCTGAAATATAGGTCCCAATAACCGGAACAAACTGCGAGATTATGCCCACCCAAAGCGCTAAGGCTAGTGGGGATGGAAGCCCAATCACGCTGAAGACTAGCCAGTGGAATACAGCCGAAGCCACAGCCAATACAACTCGAGAAGAAATGAAGGCGCCGGTTTTGTCAATCGCTAACTCCCAGATTCGCAGAACCTTTACTTGGCGATGCTCAGGGAGTAAAGAGCAGATGACCCGGCGAATTCGGGGGCCATCAGCGGATAGGTAGAAAGCAAACAGGGAGACTGTAAGTAACTGGAATAGAAATCCAATTACGAAGGAGCTAAAATCCAGTGCTCCATCGGCGACATTATCAATGTACTCGCCGCCGCGACCTTGGAGCTCGTCGACTAATCGGTCAGTCTCAAGAGAGATATCAAAATTGCTTTTTAGCCATGAAGAGATTGAAGTTGCATAACTTGGTGCATCCTCCACCAGTTGGCGAAGCTGGGAGACCACCAATGCTCCCATCACGGCTAGAAACAGAATGAACAACGTAAGCGTTATGGCCATCGTTATTCCAGTAGCGATGCCACGTTTCATCCCACGAGCATGAAGTTTCTCCACAGCTGGGTGCATTGCGAGCGACAAAAAGAGTGCAATTAACAGCTGAACGAGTAGCGAACGTAGTTGGTTGGCAGTCCAGTAAAGAACAACCAAGCTTGCACCTGCAAGCCACCAGTATATTATGGCGGAGCGGACCCATTTAGGAATAGCTTTGCTGCCAGTAAGAGACTCAGTCATCGTTAAACCTTTTGTTACTGGAAGCCTACAACAAGAACCAGCATCAGAACGACGATGAACCCAATTGCGAGCCACTCAAGCCGATTCTGTTGAGCCTTTTGCTGCTCAAGGTGGAGTTCTAAAGCTTGCGACTTCTCACGGATCGTGACCAGCTGGTTCTCGAGAGACGAAAGGCGGAGTTGCTTGTCGGCAGAGATCTTTCGTGTTTGCCCAAGTTGGTCTTGAAGCTGTGACCGTTCAGTTTCAATAGAATCTACAATACTTTTGGTTTGCTCAAGCTGGGCTTGAAGCTCAGATAGCTCTGTTTCTAGATCTTCTGGCATCTCGATATGTTTCGGATTCTTAAGCCTTGGGCGAATGCCTCTTATCTCGATGGCTGCGTCAAAGTCAACTTGAGCTACTAGTCGTTCCATCATTACAACAGCTTGGTCCAATTCATTAACGTCGTCTGCCAGGGCGAAATGTGCCCAATTGTTGCGCATCACTATAAGTGCCTGAATGATTGATCGAAGATCCTCACCATAGAAATCGCTGAAGACCGGACCCCAGAACCGTTGCAGAACAAGAAGTTGGAAGTAAGGGTCAGCAGCTCCATGCTCTAGAGGGCGTCCCAGCTTCTGTGCCGCCTGTTGAGTCCATTGCGAACTTTGCAGGTAGGAGCCCATCCGATTGTCAATAAAATCACTCATGGCGCGGCTGAACAACTGAAAAGCATGCGCCATATCCGAATGGCGAGAAACTATTACGTCTCTTGGGGCATTTCGTTGCATAGTCAATTCGACCTCTTTTGATCTATTCGGCAGTTTTCGATCAATCAGTAGCGATAAATAAAGCCTAATTTGGTTCACAAACCCACTATTTATGCCGTTAGGAGAAGATGCGCACTAAATCAGGCACAATGCCGATCCTGCAGATATCGTTCTGGGGTTTTGTATTTGGTGTTGTCGGCATTGGGGTTGGCTGGATATTTTTCGGTGCTGGTATGTCTGGGATCTTTGCTTCAACGCTGGCGGTAGCGCTAACGCTTGTTGGCTTCGCAATCGGTTCGATGGGTCTTTTGAATAGGTTCGAGTCAGTTGACAAAGAGGCCTCTGTGGCCCGTCACAAAGCACTTCATGACCCACTAACTCAACTACTAAATCGTGCTGGGCTGATGGCCGAGCTCGAATCATCGATGACTGATGCTAGAGATAACGAGATGGTACTAGGAGTGCTGTTTCTAGATCTAAATCGCTTTAAGGTCATCAATGACACGATGGGGCATGACGTGGGAGATCAGTTATTGAAGATTGTGGCAGAAAAGCTTTTATCTTCAGTCCGTTCAACTGATGTGGTAGCTCGTTTTGGTGGAGATGAGTTTATTGTGCTCTCAAGAGGCTTGCTATCTGGTGAGTCGGTGATCTCGGTGGCGAACTCGATTCTAAAGTCCTTTGCCGAGTCTGTCACCCTTGGCGGTCGTTCTTACACGGCCTCAACAAGTATCGGAATAGCGATCTATGATCAAGGCGATCTGAGATCTAGCAAAGACTTGGTTCGCGATGCTGACGCAGCGATGTTCAAAGCAAAGCGAGAGAAGACGGGCTATGCAGTTTTTGATGAGACCCAGCATCAGCTGAGTGTCGCCAGACTAGAAGTGGAACGGGATCTGACCTCGGCGCTAGAGGAAAATCAGTTCGTGGTTCACTATCAGCCAATCGTGGACATCATGGGGGAGCAGCTCTACGCGTTTGAAGCGCTCGTTCGCTGGCGTCATCCCCAAGAGGGCATGATCGCTCCAGGGCAGTTCTTGGACGTAGCGAACGAAGCTGGCATGCTAGGCAAAATTTCTGACATTGTGCTGCGAGAAGCGTGTACCCAGGCTGCTCTCTGGAACCATATCTCAGCTGGTGCTTCTTCAGTGAAGATGAGCATCAACTTGTCTGAGTCTCAGCTGGTAGACCCAAATTTGCAGTACCACATCATGGAAGTGCTTTCTTGGGCAAGACTTGAACCGTCTCAGCTTATTTTGGAGATTACAGAGGACATTATTATTGGTCAGGGCGACCACATGGCAAAGCTGCGTCGCCTTAATGAGCTAGGAATCAACCTCGCGATTGATGACTTTGGAACCGGCCAGTCGTCTCTCAATTCGATTAAAGAACTAGACATGGTTTCAACTTTGAAGATCGCAGAGAAGTTCATCACCGATATCAACTCAAGTGACGCTGACAGGGCAATCATCGAAGCAATTGTAACTATGGCTAAGGCCTTGGATCTGAACATCGTCGCTGAAGGGATCGAGACCGAGGAACAAGTACGTGCTCTTCTTAATCTTGGCGTCTACAACATGCAGGGATACTTCTTCGCACGCCCAGCTCCAGCCAATTCAATGGACCCGGAGCGTTGGTTCAACGTCGACGAAGTTTCCTCAGGACGTTACGAATAGAATGGGTTTTCGCCAGCTGAATGATCGGTTGCGTCGACCACTTCAGTGATCTCCGGTATCGCTTCCATGAGCATAGTTCGAATACCATCTTTGAGCGTCATAGCGCTAGCTGCACACCCTTGACAGCCACCACCCATGGTTACGTAGACTTTGCCATCATCAACTCCAATAAGCTCCGCAAACCCACCATGTGAGGCTAATGCCGGGTTAATAGCGCTTTCGATTACGGCTTTGGCCCTGTCTGCAACGTCACCAGTTAATTCTAGATCAGTTCCAAACAATGGGTTTGGCTTGTTGGGGTTCTTGATAACCAACCCGCCGTTAGTGCTGGTGGCAACATCGAGAGTGGAGCCAGATAATGCCTCTATGGAATCTTGGGGGACTATAACGCTCAACTCGTTGTGGCTGCCTTGAGAATAAAATGAGTCGTCCGGGAGCCGCTCAGCAACTGCTACAAGTTCCAGTTCATAGGTGTAATCAGTCATGGTAGCTCCCGTGACTGTCACTTTAAGAGCTGTGTTTTCGGGGTCATCTTCTTGAGCTCGGGTTTGCAAGACAATTTCGAGAGCTTCAGAAGACACCTCTATCGGTGCAGCAGTTTCTACAGACTTTGACATGTTATGAGTGTATTGGCTTAAATGCGGTTTAGAGATGGTAAAGAGCTACTCTGTTGCCGTTTCTTCAGTCTCGGTGGTTGACTCAGTAGATTCAGCTGAATCTTGGGTCTCCGAGTCTTCGGTATCTACTTCGGTTTCAGTGGTCGGTTCGTCTGTCTCAGCGGGCGTACCTGTTGCGATAGAAGCAGCAGTGGCATTCCAGAGGTTAACCGTGTCAGTTGGAGTCATGTTTCCAGAGATACGACTCAGTACTGTGTTATCGCCGTCTAAAGCAACCACAAACGGTGTACCCGTTCCACCAGCAGCTTGAAAGATCTCACTTTCGAAAGTGTCTAGTAGAGCTGGCGGAGTCCAGTCTTCTTTATCTAGCCATGAAGATGGCGGGTAGTTGCCGGCGTTGCCTGCCCCAGCGGGGTTCTCTGCATCAGGATTGTGTGTGAGTGAAACAACGCTCAGAATGTCTAGCCCTTCAGGGACATTACCTTCATCTATGAGCGACTGAAGCACAGGGACTTCTTCTTGGCAGAAGCCACACCAGTGTGCTAAGAAGTAGATCACCTTTGGCCGACCATCAGGTTCGATCGAAAGTGACTCGCCATCAAAGCCAACGGTCTTTACAGTTGGGAAAGTGGTTCCCACCTCAGGATCTGCCACGGTGGTGTCCAAAAGAGTTAAGTCGTCCCCATCGATTTCTACACTCTCGGCAGCTTGAGCGACGATTTCTCGATTTGCGGCGAAGACCAGAACAGCTCCTACGCCCAAGATGCCCATAAGAATCATTGCCAGGGCGAAAAGCTTGCCTGATTTGTCGTGTGAGTCCAAAGTGGTTGTCATATTGTTAGACCTTTCTACCTTCGAGATTCTAGTCATGAAATCTAACTATTAGTGGAGTCTGTTTTATTCCCAGCTTGCAAATCTGATCGGAGTATCTGAAACCCGAAGTAGGCAATGGTGGCAAACCCTGCGGCTGCCAATGTTGGGATGGTAATGAAGCCAAACTCGTTGAACCACTTCTGGGAACATGGTACCGCCGCATCGCAATAGCCCAAGCTTGACTCCACAGATTGCTCATAGCGGTGGAACAAAGCCACCAAGAGCCCAACACTAGCTAAAGGCGTCGCTATCCAGGCTCCTAGGTGAATATGAGCGATCTTGGGAGATAACAAAGCTCCAGTAGAACGCCCCAGTAGTCCAACAACAAGACTTTCAATTGTAAGAATCACTGCTGCTGGATACATAAAGCCCCGCTGAACCCAGCAGAGGAAACAGGGTACAAAGTTGAGAGCCTCGGAGAAAAATAGTGAACCCCCCATGGAGGTCAATGCAACTGCTGTAATAAGCTCAAGTTTGATGGGTGCAATGAATTTGCGGACCATGTTGATCCCAAGCCGTGGAAGTAACAGATCGGCGACGATTCCGGCAACTGCGACGATACCTAGAATTGAAAAAAACAGTACGAACGGATCTGGATTAAGATACTGGCTGGAGCTCATGACAGACAATCTACTACTTGCAGTTGAGCTGCCTTATGAATTAAGGCAAGTTTGACTGGCAGACTTTAGCCACTGACTCTGCATCGAGACCATAGCGGGTAAGAATGTCCTCTGGTTTAGAGTGTTCGATGTGCTCAGTCGGCAATCCAAGATTTACCATTGGAACATCAACACGTAACTCCTTACGCAAGCACGAACCAACTCCACCGACCACAAGACCATCTTCAATTGAAACGACAAGCTTGTGACATTCAGCAGCCGACAGCAATTCGGGATCGAATGGTTTAACAACTCGTGGATCCCAGACACTGCAGCTTGTGCCCTCTCGTTCAAGAATCTCTGCTGCGGACTCAGCTACTTGTAGCATCTTTCCTACACCAATTAGGCACACTTCAGTGCCGCTGCTCACTTGGCGAGCTTTTGTGCCAGTCCCGATGACGTCACTTCGTGCTGCTGCAGTCTTAGGCCAACGAATTGCCACTGGGCCTGAAGTAATTTTGTAAGCATCGCTCAGCATCTGGGGGATCTCCTCATAAGAAGATGGGCAGAAGATCGTCATCCCCGGCACTTTGGAAAGTAACACCAGATCCAAGATGCCGTGGTGAGAAGGGCCATCATCGCCTGTCACTCCAGCTCGATCCAAACAGAAAATAACTGGCAGCTTGTGAAGGCCGACGTCTAAGTTTACTTGATCAAAGGCTCTGGTTAGAAAGGTAGAATAGAGTGCAATAACGGGACGCAAACCGCCCATGGCCATCCCAGCAGCTGCCGTGACCGCATGCTGTTCAGCAATACCAACATCCAAAGCTCGCTTGGGGAATTTTTCAATAAAGGGTAGCAAGCCAGTTGAGTCAGGCATCGCAGCTGTTATCGCCACTACCTCATCATGTTTAGTAGCCAGATCGACAATAGAGTTGCTGAAAGCCTCGGTGTAGCTGCCGGGTTTGACGGCACCAAGGTCGTGCATGTTTTTGATCTTGTCGTTTTCAGCTGGAGCGTAGCCTCGACCTTTTTGAGTAATAACGTGCAGAACAGTTGGGCCATCGAACTCTGCAGACTTTTCAATGATGTCTTCAAGCTCTGAAAGGTTATGGCCATCGAAGGGCCCTAAATAGCGTACGCCAAGCTGTTCAAAAAAGGAGTTCTGCTGGGTGAACTCTCTAACTGCAGCTTTAGAGGAACGAATACTCGAGTACCACCAGGGGCCGAATACCGGAATTTTTCTGACGAAACTCTCAAGCGACTTCTGCCTGCGTACATAGGTTGGATTTGAACGAATTTTCGTGAGGCTTTGTGAAAGAAGCGAAACAGTAGGGGCGTAAGAGCGGCCGTTGTCGTTATAGATGATTGTTACCTTCGAACCAGAGTGTCCCAAGTTGTTTAGACCCTCAAAGGCCATGCCGCCGGTCATTGAACCATCGCCGATAATTGCTATGATTCGGCCCGGCTCGCCGCTCTGTTTGCGTGCTTCGGAAAGGCCATGAGCGTAGGACAATGAGGTCGAAGCGTGAGAGTTCTCAATCCAATCATGGTCAGACTCGGATCGGCTTGGGTAGCCAGAGAGGCCATTCGCTTTGCGAAGCGTGTCAAACTCCGAGATTCTGCCTGTTAGTATTTTATGTACGTAAGCCTGGTGGCCGGTGTCAAACAGCAAAACATCTTCAGGCGAGTTCAGAACTTTGTGCAGAGCTATTGTCAGCTCTACTATTCCGAGATTAGAACCTAAGTGACCACCGTTTGCTTCAACTTGGTCGACTATGAAAGATCTAATCTCTGTGGCGAGTTCTTCAAGTTCTGCGTTCGTAAACTTGCGTAGATCCTGCGGCGAGCTGATTTGATTTAACAACTTTGACACTGTTGTAAGACTAGTTGCCTACGGAGCGTTTGCCTAAGACTTACCTAATGTCACTACTATCACATGATTAATGCCGGGGCTAACCAGCCAGAGATCTTGGGGTTCGCTAGAGTGGGGCCATGTCAAAGAAACTAACCGATTTGATACCACAAGACACTGTGATTAAGGTTCTCAATGAAGCTTTGAGTAGTGGAGCGGACTTCGCCGAACTGTTTGCAGAGAACTCGACCTCGTCTTCGATATCTCTGGACGATGGCAAAGTGGAATCTTTATCGTCATCTGCGGATGCAGGTGCAGGTATAAGGGTTATCTACGGCGAGACAACAGGGTTTGCTCACACCTCAGATCTTTCCGAAGAGGGGTTACTGATCGCTGCAAGGCAAGCTGCTTCAGTTAAGTCAGGTTCTGCAGCCAATCAGGTTGCGAAACTCGATTGGGTTGATGTTGCCACCAGTCGAATTGAAGTCGATCCGAGCGAGGTTAGTAAAGAGAAGAAAATTTCGCTGCTACGAGAAGCGGATTCAGCTGCACGATTCGCCGGAGATGAGATTACTCAGGTGGCGGCACGGATAGCAGATCGCAGTCGAGAAATTCTTGTGGCTAATTCGGACGGACACGCTGCTTCAGACACGCAAATCAAAACCCTTTTCTCTGTTTCTACGGTAGCTAGCGGCGACACCGGCTTACAGACTGGCAGGGAGACAATAGGCCACACGGTTGGGTTTGAGATGTTTGATAACCACGATGTAACAGAACTTGCAGCTAAAGCTGCTAAGCGAGCTCTCACTAAACTTGATGCAAAACCAGCTCCCGCTGGGACTTGGCCCGTCGTTATCGGCCCTGGATCTGGAGGAGTGTTATTCCACGAAGCGTGCGGCCACGGCTTAGAGGCCGACCTGGTTCACAAGGGTGCTTCAGTATTTGCTGACCGTATTGGCACAAAAGTAGCTTCAGAAGCCGTGACGCTTATTGATGACGGAACAATGACGGGCGAGTGGGGAACCTACGGCGTGGACGATGAAGGTTATGCGGGTCAAGAAAACGTACTTATAAAAGATGGTGTACTGCTTGATTATATGTGGGACGCCAAAACA
>JAHDFH010000002.1:0-36568 GCA_020628305.1 Acidimicrobiales bacterium
GAGCATCGGACTCTTAATCCGCAGGTTCTGGGTTCAAGTCCCAGGGGGCGTACAAAAATGTCAGCGTGTGTGTGGGTGAAGGCGTTTGCCGCTCGGCGTGCTGGGCTTTTGTGGCAGGTTTGAGTTTTGGTTGTTTTGGTTTGCCGAGGGTTCAAGTCCCAGGGGGGCGTACAAAAATGTCGGCGTGTGTGTGGGTGAAAGCGTTTGCCGCTCGGCGTGCTGGGCTTTCTTCCTGGGGCACACTAAATGTCTGAGCCGCAAGCTTGGAGCGTTGCCGCCGGAGGTCGACCCCAAGAGCTAGTCAGGAGCATGTAACCTTGTTGGCATGGAGACAAACGCCGAAACCGAAGTAGTTGATACACCTAAGGGTGACGAGGGTAGGGGCCTGTTGAGCCTCTTCAAGCTGTCTTTTGGAGTCGTATTACTGGTAGTTGCTCTGATCGTGTTTGCCCAGAACCTTGAAAGCGTCAATATTGATGTGTTGTTATGGGAGTTTGACATCGCTCAAGTGCTTCTCTTGCTGTGCACCGCCGGGTTGAGTATCTTCATCTGGGAAGTGTTTAAATTTGCTCTAGGACGAAAAAAGGCTTGAACTCGTTCTCGAAATAGATGGTTTTATGGGTAAATTACCCTACGCTGTGTGAAGTAGTGAAGTTTAAGAGATTTAGCTCTCCCTAGGTGTGGCTGAATCTAAAGCAATCAATTTATTTACTTAGTTTATGATCGAAGAAGAACAGCCAAATTTGCAGGAGATGAGCGAAACTCTCTTCCCTGGAACCGCAAGCTCGGGGCTTGCTCAGTGGAAGATTCGTTTGGCCGTCGTCGTGGCAGGGGCGATGATCATCGGTGCTGTGGCTGGATTGCCGCTAGTGTTTGGCTCCGACAGTGACGATGATGTTGTTGCCTTGCTGGAAACGCCAGAGCTAACAACAACTACGCTTGACGAAGTAGCTGGATTTCCCCGGGCTCAAATTGCTCAGGTAGCCGGCCCTTCGACACTTGCAACGGTGCCCGAAGACGAAAGCACTTCTTCAACAGAGCGCAAGTTCTCGGCCAACCGTTCTACATGTTTGCGTCTCTACAGCGAGCCAACACTTGATGTTGCATTCCGCTTTCAGGGCGAACCTCGACCAATCCCGTCATCTTCTACTTCTACAACGGTTGCAGAAGAGACCACCACAACTACCGCCGCTTCTTCAACTTCAAGCGTGGACGAAACTACAGTCTCTTCAGCCTCGTCAACGTCTTCTTCGACAATTGCAAGCTCTATCTCTTCAACATCTGTTGAATCAACAACTACGAGTGTGGCTCCAACTACAACCGAGAGACTCATCGCACCTCCAGCACTTCCAGGATGGGCCGATGCTGGTAACGGTGTTAACGTGCCCATTGTGTTGTTGGCTATCCGTTGTTGTGAATCGCGAAACAACTACCTGGCTACCAATTCTAAGAGCACAGCCTCAGGAGCGTATCAATTCTTGGACGGAACCTGGGCAGGTCAATTTGGGGTTAGGCGTGCTTTGTGGGCGACTCCAGCGCAACAAGATATGGCAGCAGTTGCTGAGTGGCGTAAGAACGGCACCCGGCCATGGAACGCCAGCAAACATTGCTGGGGTCAGGACGCTTAAGAGATTTCGAGAAAGTCGCTGATCTCCGAAAGCTTCTCAATTTGCAGATCGGGGCTGTGGCTTGTGTCGTTGCGTTGAAGCGGGCCTATCTGGACATAGAAGATGCCAGCGGCTTTGGCGGCTCCGAGGTCTGCTTGAGTGTCTCCGACCATCAGAACTTCATCAGTAGCTGAGCCGAGCTTGTCGCAAAGCCCAAGCAGCATTGCAGCCCCTGGTTTCGGACCCCAACCCGAATCCGCACCAGCGACGGCGGCGAAGTATTGACTCCAGGCAAAGCTGGCAGCGATCTTCTCGGCCCCTGCCTGGGAATCGTTAGTCGCGATAGCTAGATGAATTCCAGCGTTGTGGAGCTTGCCTAGCAAAGCTGTGGCACCAAAGTTTTCTGTGTAGTTACCGTGGGATTGCCGAGCGACTTCAGAGTAAAAGCGTTGAGGGTCAATAGCAATTGAGATTCGCTCGGCGGTCTGTGCAGCTGAAAGCGATGGTGTTAGAGACTCTGGGGTAAAGGTCTGGGAGCTAAGGTTCAAACCTAGTAGTTCTGCTAGCCACCGCTCTTGCTCGGGGTCTGTTGAAACTTCAGAAACAGCGTTTGACATTGCCTTGCCCCATGTAGCGTCAAGATCAACCAGGGTGCCATCTTTGTCGAAGATGACGGCGGTGACTTTAGAAGGAAAGTTCATGGAGTTAGCTTAGTGCCTGGCCTTGGTGTCTGAATTGGGAAAACTGTGATCCCCTCGCTGCTAGCCTGCGACATCGCTTGATCGGCTGCGTCGATGGCGGCATAGAAAGCAGATAAAGATTCGAAGTGAAGGTTCGGTCGAAATCCTCGAGGGTTTTCACGAAGAGGTCCTATTTGGATGTAGAAAACGCCAGCGTCCCGAGCTGCTAGAAGATCATTTACTTCGTTTCCTACCATAACAACTTCGCTTGGAACGACTCCAGCTAGCTCTATAGTTGCTTTCAACATGCTGCCGTCGGGTTTAGATTTAAGGCCTTTCTCATCGTCGACTCCTAACACAGTCAGGAAAAATTGTAGCCAGCCCAGCTGTTCGACGCTGCTAACAACATTGTCGTAACCGTCGTTCGAAGCCATTGCGCATGCGATGCCTTTGCGCTTGAGTAGCTCAAGAACTGGTTGAGCGTGCTCAAATGGCACTGAAACAAAGTTAGCCAGGAAAGATGTAAACAGAGCATCAAAGTGATCAGAGAATTCTTTCACGAGCGCTTCTATAATCTGTTCCCGAGTCGCAGTCCGCACCATCGAGTCTTCTGTTAGCAGCTGACTTTCAAGGTCAAGGCCCAGAGTTTTTGCAATCGCTTTCTGCTGGTTAACGTCCTGGAAAACTTCAATCGCTGCTTTACACATTGCCACACCCATCGTCTGGCGTTCATCGAGGAGGGTGTCGTCTCGGTCAAATATAAACAACGACTTCGTTGAAAGGAGCCTTATCATCGATTCATCAAATTTCTTGATCATAGTTTCTCCAATGTTGCTCTTAGATTCTCAGGTGAGGTGAAGAGCTCAGCTGTTAAACCAAAGGCTCTTGCTCCATCGATGTTGACTTGCAAGTCGTCTGTGAAGAAGATTTCATCAGGCGAATGCTGAGTTTCGGTACAAACATGTTTAAAGACTTCTGGCTCTGGCTTGGCAAAACCGATTTTGTGGGTTGTGAACAAATAGTCGAAGCTTTCAGAAAGTCCAAAATCTTTCAATTCTTGATCGATTGTGTCGGTTGAGTTCGTCAACAAAGCGGTAGTGAAACCAGCCTGTTTAACATCTTCAAGAAGCGCTACCATGTTGTTGTCTACCTCGCCAACTTCGCTTAGAACTAGTTTAGCTGCTTCGTAACAGCCAAGTATGTCGGCCGTTTTGTTGATCCACTGCTGCTTGTTCAGCAGGCCCTTTGCAACCTCGACATAGTCTTGTTCGATAAATGCAGCTGAATAAATAGAACCTGATAGAAGGTCGAAGTCTGCCTCGACCTGGGCCCGCAGCTGCGGATCGAAATGTCGAAATAGGCCGTCGAAATCAAACAGTATCAAACTAATTTTCCCTGGAGTCACCATTTAAGGGTAGCTAAACAATTCCATATGCAGGGCTAGGCTAAGACACTATGCGCATCAAAGTTAACTCGTTACTTTCAATCGGAGCTCTCATCCTGGCCCTAGGGTCCTGCAGCTCTCTCACAGATTCTTCAGAACCTAGTGAAACAACCGAAGCTTTGACTGGTCTCGAACTGTCGACATCAGACACATTCGCTGCAGTGGATTGCGATGTTGATCTGCCTATTGGTCCGGCAGCATCGTGCGGCGTTCTAACAGTTCCTCAAGACTGGGATAACCCCGACAGAGGTGAGATGGTTGAGCTATCCGCAGCAGTGTTGGTCGACGATGAAACTCCTCAAGATGCCATACCTTTCGTGTATCTAGATGGTGGTCCTGGGGGAGCGATCTTGACAGATCTTGATTTGGCGTTCCCTCAGCTGTTTGGCGAGATCGTTAAAGATCGTCCAGTTGTGGTTTATTCTCAGCGTGGAGCGCCTCAGTCATCACCCGATCTTGTCTGTGAGGAAGTTACAGAGTTCTCCCTTGAAACCTTGGACGCTGACAAAGAAAGCCAAGACTTTGTCGAGCAATCTGCGAATGCGGTTTCAGAATGCGCCACTCGATTAGTTGGAGAAGGTATCGATTTCGCCGAAGTAAACTCGTCAAATGCTGCTAAAGATCTTGATGCTCTGAGACAGGCATTGGGATACGAGACATGGAACGTCTACGGCAACTCCTATGGAACTCGTCTGGCGCAAAGCTACGTGAGTGAGTTTCCTGATTCGGTTAAAGCGCTTGTCCTCGACGGTGTCCAACCTACCGTGCCTGAACTGGCAGTAGGGAAGTTAGCTGAGAACGCCCACAACTCAATTGAGCTGATGTTTGTAAGCTGCGAGCGAGATTTACAGTGCGCAGGGCGCTACCCAGATCTTCGTGATCGTTTCTACAGTCTGTACGATCAGTTGGAGGTAGAACCAGTGGAGTTTCCATCAATCTCGCTAGACACACTTGAGGTCACACCGGTGCTTTGGGATGGTGAGGCATTGGTAGCGTCGGTTTTCACAGCCATGTATTCCCGGGACACTATCTCGATAGTGCCTGCGATGATCGAGGAAATGGAGCAAGACTCCTATGTCAACGCCGGACTGTTAGCTTCACTCGAAATTTTTACTCTCACAAGAGTGGCAACAGGTATGAACTCTGTTGTGCTCTGTCATGATGGGTTCCGTCATTTGGATGAGGCAACCTACCTGGCTGGAGCGTCGGACAACGCAGTTATCAACAAAGTCTTCGGCATTGATGAAGACGGATTTGGAGAACTGCAACAGTTGTGCGAAACATACGGAGACTCGCTTGCCGCCAGTGACGACCTGGACCTGGTCCAAAGTGACGTGCCTGCGTTAATTACCTCCGGAGAGTTCGACCCAATAACCCCAACCTCCAACGGTGATGCTGTGGCGGCAGGTTTCAGTAACAGTACTCATGTAGTGTTTAACGGAGAAAGCCATGGCGTGCTGGGTAGCGAGTGCGGTACCCAGGCCATCAAAGAATTTTTCGCTGACCCTTCTGCTGAGATCAACTCAAGTTGTGCGTCTCAACCAAATCCCATCGAGTGGAGTTAGATCTTACTTGTCGTTCGAACGGCCAAGCACAAACAGAACGATCAGTCCGAGTAGGACCTTCGAGAACGGAATCTGCTCTTCGGTCCTAGTTTCTTCCTGCCTGATCGGTGCCACGGCTTGGGTTTCGGCTTGCTGAAGCAAATAGCCGTTAGTTTCAGCTCCAAGGATGATAGCGGTCGCCATCAGCTGAAGAAGTATCATTATCGCGGCGATGCTTCCAAGCAGCCCATAGGAGCCAGGCATTGCTCCAACATTGGCTGAGTAAAAGCTAAATCCCATGGTGAAGATAGCTATCAATACCGCTGCAACAGCCGAACCTGGGTTCAACCATTGAGTTCTGTTGGGTTTCATATCTGGCGCATAGCGATACAGCGCAGCTGTCCCTAGACCGAAGCCAGCTAGAGCAGCTAAGGGTTGAATAAGGCGTACCAGTGGACCACTGAAATCTTGTAGAAGCGCAGGTAAGAAACCAATCAAGAAGACAAAACTTGCGATGCCGATAATTGCAGCTGTCGTAAACAAATAGGCCAACGCCTTCAACTTGATGCCGCTTCTTGTTTCTTCTGCTTCATACGCTAGCGAGATGGTACCCATGAGTTTGCCGACTGCACCGGAAGCTGACCATAAGGCGAGCCCAATCCCAATTACCAATGCAAACCAACGCGCGGCCACATTAGGTTCTGCATCCTGCGATTCCACATCCCCGACAATGCTCTTCAATTGCGAGGTTAGAAATGCTTGAGTATCTGGGTCTAGGTTGCCAGCCGTCTCAGTGACTTGGGTCTCTATATCAGCTGGGTCTGCAATCAAAGCATAAACCGACACAAGGGCAACAAGAGTTGGCACTAGAGCCAAGAGTCCATAAAAGGCGATACCAGCAGAAGAAACAGACATGTTATGTCTGGCACTTCGCTTCCATATGGATTTCGCAGTAGCGAATTTTGAACCAATGCTGGACAACAGCTGCTTTCCTAACCTAGATCGAAGTCCCTACCTACATCGGCCCCAACCCGTCAGCAATTAGTCATAGCGCAGAGAGCGCCCTGACCCGCCCTATGAGGCCGCCAACTGTTTGTGGAGGGCAACGATAGCTGCTAGAGCATAAGCTTTGACTCTTGGTTCGATTTGCTGTGGCTCAATCCCTGGTCCAAGAATGCCTACACCAGCGGGTTTCATAAATTCAAGCTCAAGTTCAATGATCGATTTGATAACCGCATTCCCCATTGTGGCACCGTGAAGCGTTTCGCCCTTTTCAATTATCCCAAGCAAGACGGCGCCGTCGACATCGGACTTCAGAAACTGTTGCTTGAGCGCCAAAGGCTTCTCCATCGAGCCAGGTACCCGAACCACTTCTACTATTTCTAAACTGTTGGCAGCACAATAGGTCTCAACAACTTCAATCATTTGCTCAGATTCGATCTTATGAAACGAGCCGGCAATTACAGAAATTCGATGCGCCATAGCCTTGACCTTGCTGATAGGAAAATTGGAGCGGGTGACCAGATTCGAACTGGCATCATCAGCTTGGAAGGCTGAGGTTCTAGCCCTTGAACTACACCCGCAGGCTAACTTGTCATAAGACAAGTATGGTCGGGATGGTGAGATTTGAACTCACGACCCCTCGCTCCCAAAGCGAGTGCGCTAGCCAAACTGCGCCACATCCCGATCTGAGACAGCGTAACCGAATCATTTCACAATTGCATACCTTTTTGTAAAGATCATCTCCTGTGAGTCGACCGCTAGCTCCGCTGGTGTCAGCGGGTGCGCATGGTTGTAAACCGAAATGCCTGGTTAGACTGTTTCGGTGGAAACATCACTAGAAACATTAGAAGACAATAAAGTTAAGCTCACAGTGGACGTGACTGAAGCGGAATTCGAGGCGGACCTTGATGCAGCATTCAAACGGATAGCCGAGGAAGTAAATCTGCCTGGCTTTCGTAAAGGAAAGGCTCCCCGCAAAGTTCTAGAAGCTCGACTGGGACAAACCTATGCTAGAGGCGAAGCTTTACGTGAGGGTCTTCCTAACTATTACAGCGATGCTGTGAATAAAGAAGAAGTAGATGTAATCGCACCGCCAGAAATTGATGTAACGGCCGGAGAAGAATCAGGTCCCATCACATTTGAAGCTGTTGTAGAAGTGCGACCACAGATTTCGATTTCTGGCTATAAGGACATTGAGTTGGAGGTTCCTGCACTCGCAGTGTCAGCTGAAGATGTGCAAGAGGCAATCGACTCTGTGCGAGGTCAAGGTGCGGAAACTCAAGAAGTGCAACGTGCTGCTGTCAAAGGTGACACAGTTGTAATCGACATTGAAACATCTCATAACGATGAGCCAGTCGCCGGTTTCACCACCCAGGCGTACAGTTACAAAGTGGGCGCTGCAAACATCGTTCCCGAAATGGACGAAAACCTTGAAGGGGTCTCTGCTGGCGACGAGGTTGAATTTGACGCTGCTCACCCCGACGAAACTGAAGAAGCTCCACTCAAGATGAAGATCAAGGTCGTTTCTGTTGCTGAGCCGGTTCTGCCTGAACTAAATGCAGACTGGGTTAAAGACAACTCCGAATTTGAAACAGTAGATGAGCTAACAGAGGACTATCGCAAACGACTTGAAGTAGCGAAGGTCTCGCAGGCGCAGAACGAAGCCCGGAATCAGCTTTCTGACAAACTGGCTGAATTAGTTGCTGATGATTTAGTTCCACAAGCCCTTGTAGATAATCAAGCGGACACACGTTTGCAGGACATGGCAATGCGTCTACAAGCCCAGGGGCTTAGCTTTGAGCAGTTCATGCAATTCTCTGGACAAAGCCAAGAACAAATCATGGAAGAGGTAAAGAGTACTGCTGAGGTGACTGCTCGTTTAGACCTAGCGCTCCGAGCTATAGCGATCAATGAATCTCTTGAAGTATCAGATGAAGATATCGACGATGAGCTTCGGCAAATTGCAGCCCAGATTGACAAAACCGTCGACGAACTTCGCCAAGATTTCAGCAAGAACGGTCACATGCGTGGTTTGAAAGCAGATTTGCTTAAGTCCAAAACCCTTGACTGGTTAATGGAAACAGTGGCTATTAAAGACACCGAAGGACAAGTGGTTACATCGTCTGACCTAGAAATAAATGAAGAGGAATCCTCTTAGAACATTTAGGTAGTACAGTATCGAGATACGGAGATTTCGAAAGGCTCAAAGACGATGACGCAAGCACATGCGGATGGCACCTTTGTCATTCCTAACCCAACAGTTATTGAACAAACTTCCAAGGGTGGGGAACGAGTTACGGACATCT
Organism: Acidimicrobiales bacterium; assembly: GCA_020628305.1. GTDB lineage: Bacteria > Actinomycetota > Acidimicrobiia > Acidimicrobiales > SZUA-35 > JAHDDW01. The sequence goes on from JAHDFH010000002.1 coordinate 8,584, forward strand.
ACTCGAAGTTGCTGAGCGACAACATTGTCTTTCTTGGAACGCCTATCGTGGACGAGATAGCCAATATTGTCTGTGCTCAGCTTCTGCATCTTGAGTCTGAGAACCCTGACGGTGATATTAGTATCTACATCAATTCCCCAGGTGGCGACATTAACGCAATGTTTGCCATCTACGACACGATGCAGTACATCCAGTCGGAGATCACGACGATCTGTTTCGGACAAGCCGCATCGGCCGCAGCGATTCTGCTGGCTGCGGGTAGTCCCGGCAAGCGCTTAGCTTTGCCTAACGCAAGAGTGCTGCTGCACCAGCCTTACACAGGTGCTCAGGGGCAAGTTTCAGATCTTGAGATTGCAGCAAGTGAAGTGGAGCGGCTCAAAGTTTCACTCGAGTCAATTCTTTCAAAGCACAGCGGCCAGCCAATTGAGCAGATTGCTAAGGACACAGACCGAGACTTTGTCATGACAGCAACTGAAGCTAAAGAGTACGGCATCATTGACGAAGTGATTGCCGAACGTGAAGTGGTGGACAAGAGCGGCGCTATACGAGCTGTAGGTTCGTAGATGGCAAAGATCACAGACGGCGTCGAACTGCTGAAGTGCTCATTCTGCGGCAAGTCGCAGAAACAGGTAAAGAAGCTAATAGCTGGACCGGGCACTTATATCTGTGACGAGTGCATTGACTTATGTAACGAGATCATTGAAGAGGAGCTGACCGAAAATGCTTCTCAGGAGATTACTTTTGATGAGCTGCTAAGGCCTCACGAGATATGTGAGTTTCTAGATGAATACATCGTCGGGCAGGAGTCAGCCAAGAAGGTTCTCTCGGTAGCTGTTTACAACCATTACAAGCGAATTCAGTTTGGCTCTGTCGGCAACGATGTAGAGCTAGGCAAATCAAACATAATGCTCATCGGCCCAACTGGTTGCGGCAAAACACTGCTCGCTCAGACACTAGCTCGAATGCTCAACGTCCCTTTCGCTATTGCGGACGCAACAGCCCTTACCGAAGCCGGTTATGTTGGCGAAGATGTTGAAAACATTCTACTTAAACTAATACAGGCTGCCGATTTTGATATTGCGAGAGCTGAAACTGGCATTATCTATATAGATGAAATCGACAAAGTTTCCCGCAAGAGCGACAACCCTTCCATTACTCGAGATGTATCGGGCGAAGGCGTCCAGCAGGCCCTGCTGAAGATATTGGAAGGCACTGTCGCTTCCGTCCCACCACAAGGCGGACGCAAACACCCACATCAAGATTTTCTACAGATTGACACCTCTAACATCCTGTTTATTTGTGGCGGAGCGTTCGACGGGATCGACAAGATAATCAAAGATCGTATTGGGAAGCGTCCTGTTGGATTCCAAAACTCTTCTGATGCTGCGCCTGTTGAAAGAATGTCTGAAGATGAGATCTACTCTTTAATACGCCCAGAGGATCTTCTAAAGTATGGACTCATCCCTGAGTTTGTCGGCCGCCTACCAGTGATTGGAACGGTCGAAAAGCTAAGTCAAGACTCTCTCTCGGAGATACTTGTGGAGCCAAAGAACGCACTCACCAAGCAGTATCAAAAGTTCTTCGAGATGGAGGACGTCAAACTATCCTTTACCCCAGAAGCTCTTGGGCTTGTTGCGGAACAAGCTATCAAGCGGGGTACCGGAGCTAGGGGATTGCGGGCAATCATGGAAGAGATACTGCTTGACGCCATGTATGAAGTTCCGAGTCGTGACGATATTGAAGAGTGCGTCATTGACGATGAGGTTGTAGCGGGCCGAATCAATCCGAAGTTCGTCTCACGTGCGGAGAAGGTTAAGCGTAAGGCTTCCTAGCCTGATAGAACGATGGACTATCGTGACGCACTCGAGTATCTAGACTCACACCTCAACCTCGAAGCTAGGCAAGTTCCGATCGCTGGGCAAATGCCAGCCACTTCCAATCAAGCAATTTCAGAGCTGCTATCTGTGCTGGGCAACCCGCAAGACAATTTCCGCTCTATCCATATCACCGGCACCAACGGGAAGGGTTCAACGGCTGCGGCGGCAGCAGCGTTCCTTGCCGCCACAGATCTTTCTGTTGGCGTATACTCCTCGCCGCATCTTGCGAAGCCCAATGAGCGGCTTAAGTGGAATGGAGAAGAAATCTCAGATGAGGCATTTGCTAGAGTAATAGAACTGATCGCATCTGTTCAGCCGATGGTCTCCCATGAACTTTCATGGTTCGAGATTCTGACTGCAGCAGCATTTGTATGGTTCTCTGAAATGGCAGTAGATGTAGCCGTTATTGAAGTGGGACTACTAGGAACCTACGATGCGACCAACGTAGTCGATGCTGATGTTGCTGTTATTACGAACGTAGGCAAGGATCACACTAATGGTGAGGGGGCTTGGGCTTCCAAGATCGCAGAAGAAAAAGCTGGCATCATCAAGCCTAACTCTACCGTAGTGATTGGTGCAGACATGGGGGAGCTAGCTGCAATCTTCGAGGCTAAGTCTGCTCGTAAAGTGCTTTGGGCACACACAGATTTTTCAGTCTCTGACAACCTGCTCAGCGTTGGGGGTCGATTAGTGGATCTGCAAACCCCTCACAGCAATCACGAGGAGTTGTTCATCCCATTTATGGCAGGCTACCAAGCCGATAATATCCTCACGGGGTTAGTTGCTGTAGAGGCATTCTTTGACAGAGCGATTGAACGAGACATCGTTGAGTTTGCGCTCACCCAACTTCGTTTGCCAGCCCGGTTTGAAGTTGTTACGGCAAGGCCTGTGACGGTGCTTGATGGCTTTCACAACGAAGATGGGGCGAAGGCTACTGCGCAAGCGCTAGGCGAGGGCTTCGCCAAACTTGGTTCTTGGGTTCTGATTATTGGGATGCTTAAAGACAAAAGCCCAACAGAGGTGTTAGTTGCTGCTCAGCTGGATATGTACGACGCTATTATTTGCTGCCAGCCTAACTCTCCAAGAGCCTTCGATGCAGCTGAACTTGCTCAAGTGGTCAAAGACCAGGGTTACGATGCTGAAGTGATTCACCAGCCGTTAGATGCTTACCGGCGGGCTCGCTCTATCTGTGCCGATGAGGACTTGATTATGGTTGGGGGCAGTCTTTATATGTTGTCTGAGATCAAGCAATGGGTTGTCGAACAAGGCCCAGACACTGATAATTGGTAAGTTTTCCGCAGCCCAGCTAGCATGAAGTGATTCGTCTAGGGGGAAACGGAGCCCATGGCTAAAGTAGCGCCAGTCATAGATGCTTACGAGATTGAGGGCGAGGCTTGGGAATCTGCAGCCGCTGCGTTTTGGACTGCAACTTCTGATGAAGGTCAAGTGACAATCTCAGTCCCGAAAGGTGGCACGCCCGAAGACCTTGAGGTGTTTGCCTATCAGCTAGTGCTGGCCCGTAAAGTAGCTGAAATCGATGGAGTGATTCGCCTCAAAGAATCTGGAACCACTGGAGCGGCCGAACCATTCATAGTTTACGAAGGCGTTACTAAAACCACGTTAGGAAGCGAAATAGAGGCCAACGGTGGGTTGGATTGGCCAGAAGCTGTGCGCATAGTCAGCGAAATAGGTCAAAGTGTTGGGGCTTTGCACGCAGAAGAGATTGTTCATAGCGGTCTTTCGATGGAAACAATAAGACTTCAGCAGTCAGGTTCGCCCGTGATTGCTGATTTTTCAAGTGCCGATCTAGGCAAGGTGCATCGACCTGGATCAGCTGAAGATGAAAGCCAAGGCGCGCAAGACTTCTCAGTCGATGTTCATGGCCTCGGGCGGCTGTTCTGGGCAGTGGTTCAAGGTGAGGAACCTTCCAGCGATGATGAAGAGATCTTGGCTGAAATTCTTGCTCCTAACTGTCCGGTAGCTGTTCATGAGGTTGTGGCCAAGGCCATGTCTGCGGACCCCGAGCAACGTCAGCAGAGTGTGGGTGAGTTTCTAGAGCAACTTGCCCAGGCAGCATCGGCAGTCGATGATGTCGAGGCTGCTATGGTGGGCGACATCACCAGCGAGACAGTCATGTTTGAAGAATTAGAACCTACAGGTGAACACACAGCGCAATCCGGAGTGGCTGTAGTTGAACCAACCGGAGAGTTGCAAGTTACTCAAGGTCCCGACACGATGGCCCCAATTGTGGTTGATGACCACATCGAAGTTGTCACAGCCCCAGCTGCTGAAGAGGCGGCGAGTGGAGTGCCGTGGTTTGCAATGGCGGCGTCCTCAATTGTCACAGCATTGATCTGTATTGGTGGATTCATGCTGTTTTCGGATTCTTTGCTTGGCCGACAAACTATAGATGATTTTGTCGGCATGACCTTGACCGAAGCAGAACTAGTCCTAGAAGACACCTCAATAATTATTGAAACCCAACTAGGGCGGGCTGATGGCTCTGAGCCCGGTGACATCCTAGAACAGATCCCACGGGCAGGAACGATTGTTGATGCAGGTTCGATTATCCGCTTCACTGTCTCGGAGGGGTCAGAACTGCGGGGTCTTCCCGACCCTTCAGGTCTAACAGTGGAAGAAATAGCTGCAGCATTAGAAGCTCAAGGCTTTGCTCTTGGGGAGGTCATTGAACAGAGAGACCATCCTAGTATCGATCGTGACCTTGGCATCGAACTGGTAATCGAGGGGGAGTCAGTCGATGGTGAGTACCCTGGTGGAACAGCGTTCGACCTGGTCACTTCGACTGGTTTGGTAACCATTCCTCGAATTTCACAACAAGAGATCGAGAGCATTTTGGTCGACGAGCTCGGTTTGGACGTTGAGCTCGTCGAAGAGTTTTCACAAGATCTTGAAGTGGGTGAAGTGATCCGCACCGAGCCGGCAACTGGCGAAAAGGTCGAGCAGGGAAGTACAGTGAAGGTGGTTCTAGCTAGCGATGTGGATCCGCCGCTAGTCAGGGTTCCTGATGTAGTTGGTAAGACCTTGGGGGACGCAGTCAATCGGCTCAGAGATGCGGGTTTCAATCCGGCATTGGCCGCCTCGTCGCCTGGTTGTGGGTTAAACGTGCTTCGAGAAGCTAGAGAACGATGCCAAAACGCTGAACGTGGACTGGTTTGGAAAGTTGAACCAGAGCTAGTTGAACATTTCCAAGGCTCAACCATTACTCTCTATGCACCACAAGATGTAGTCGAAGATTACAAAAATGAAGCAGATGATGATGATTGAGACGCTCAGCCGGCTAGTGTTAGCTTTGTGGCAAGAACTTTTGTAATATGCAAACCCGATGCGGTTGAGCGTGGCCTAGTAGGCCGAATTATTTCAAGATTTGAAGATCGTGGACTGAAGATAGTCGCAGCTGAATTACGTCAGCTGGACGACGGCATCCTGGGTAATCACTATGCTGAGCATGTAGAGAAGCCATTTTTTCATGATCTAGTTACCTTTATGAAGCGTTCGCCGGTCATGTTGCTGGCTGTTGAAGGACCTTCTGAGACTGTTTCAATGGTGAGGGCGATGCTGGGAGCTACCAATCCCGCAGAATCCGCTCCAGGGACTATTAGAGGCGATTTTGGTACAGAAATGACCGAAAACCTCGCTCACGGTTCAGATTCCGATGAATCTGCCGAAAGAGAATTAGGGATATTCTTCCCCGGGCTCGCCTAACCCATTAGGCTATAGGTATGGATCAATTTGATTCATGAAATGCGAGGACGCATGGGATTGTCACAGAAGAATCCAACTAGAACCATAAGAAGTACTTGGTTTTCGGTTATGTCTCGCTTTATTAACAAGAACTATCAAGCAGATCCGGCTCACTTCGCCCGCTGTCTTGATCGACCAGCAGTTTTAAGATTGCTCGGTCTCGAAAGGGAACCTTTATATGTCAGAAGTAAACAAACAAGGAGGCGGCTCAAGTAGTCAGCCTCCTAAACCAAAAATCGGGGATTCGATAAAGCCCCCTCCAATTGCCAAGAAAGCAATCAAGAAATCCAACAGTGAGGAAGATCCGCAGGGCTCAGGTAGCTCGGCTAAGTCTGGGAACCAGAAGCGGCGGCGTAGGGGCAAGCGTAAGAGCAAGCCCAAAGACTCTGCGGTTTCGCAAGTCGTGTCCGACGCTGGCGTTGAGTTAGGCGAAGAAGAACTCAAAGCAAGACGTGGGCGATCTCGAAAAGGTCGGCCTGTTGGGCGCTATTTGATGATTGTCGAAAAGAAAAAGGACGCTACGCATATTGCTGTTCTCGAGGGCCGTACGTTGGTGGACTTTTACGTCTCTCGACCTAACGACAATGTTTTCCAGATCCATGGCAACATCTATCTGGGCAAGGTTCAGAATGTTCTTCCAGGCATGGAAGCAGCCTTCGTTGACATTGGTACTCCTAAGAACGCTGTGATCTATCAGGGTGACGTTCAATACGATTCTGATGATTTTGAGAGCGACAAGCCACCTCGGATCGAGCAAATGTTGCAGTCTCGTCAAAACATTTTGTGCCAGGTTACTAAGAACCCTATTGCGCACAAGGGAGCACGATTAACCACTGAAGTGTCTTTACCCGGACGCTTCGTTGTGCTCGTCCCAGATTCTGACACCTTAGGAATTTCAAAGCGCCTGCCAGATTCGGAACGCAAGCGCCTTAAGAAGATTCTCGATAAAGCCAAACCTAAAGAACATGGTTTGATCGTTAGAACTGCTGCTGAGAATGTAACTGATGTAGAAATTAAGAGAGATATCGACGGTCTGGTTGATCAATGGAACCAGGTAAAGGCCTTAGCTGAAACTGCCAAAGCCCCTTCGCTTCTTTACTACGAGCCAGATATAGCTGTGCGGGTCATTCGTGAAGAATTCAATAAGGATTTCCGTGGGGTCATAATTGACGACCAGGAAATGTATAACGATGTGGCTGAGTATGTTGGCGCTGTCATTCCAGCTCTGGCTGAAAGAGTTCAACATTATGATGTCGGTGAAGAGAAACTGGGGCTGTTCGAGCGCTATCACGTTAAGGAGCAACTCATCAAGGCTCTAGATCGTAAGGTTTGGCTACCATCAGGTGGCTCTTTGATTATTGAAGCGACAGAAGCTTTGACAGTTATCGATGTCAACACGGGCAAGAACGTAGGCACATCATCGCTTGAAGAAACTGTCTACCTCAATAATCTTGAAGCTGCGGAGGCAATAGCCCACCAGTTGAGATTGCGTGATATTGGCGGCATTATCGTAATTGACTTTGTTGACATGGAATCCAAGAAGAACCGTGAAGAAGTTGTTCGAGTGTTCAAGAAGGCTTTGGCTCGGGATAAAACCCGCACACAGGTGTTTGCTATCTCTGAGCTTGGTTTGGTTGAGATGACCCGCAAACGCATTGGAGAAGGACTTCTTGAGTCGATGGCAACCGCTTGTGAAGACTGTGATTCTCGTGGTTTGAAGGTTCCAGCGGAACTAAGCGCCTAAAGTGGTTGCTGCGGCCCAATTTCACACCTAGAGTGAATAAGTTATGTATGCAATAGTAGCCACTGGTGGCAAGCAAGTTAAAGTCGAAAAAGGACAAACTGTAGACATTGAGCTCGTTGGCGAGCCCGGGTCAACTGTTGATCTTCGTCCAGTTCTTCTAGTGGATGGCGACAAAGTCATCTCAGATCAATCAGCTCTTTCCAAAGCTGTTGTTTCAGCTAAGGTTTTAGAAGAGGTTAAGTCTCGCAAGATCGACGGCTTTATCTACAAGAACAAGTCCAATAACCGTCGTCGTTTCGGTCATCGTCAGCGCCTTTCAAGGGTTGAGATCACCAAGGTAAACAAAACTGGCGGCTCTAGCAAAGAAAGCGAGTCATAGATGTCTAAGACTAAAGGTGGCGGTTCTACACGCAACGGTAGAGATTCTGAGAGCAAACGCCTCGGCGCTAAGGCTTATGATGGAGAGTTTCTAAGCTCCGGTTCTATTATTGTGCGCCAACGTGGTACACGGATTCATCCGGGCAACAATGTTGGTCGTGGCAAGGACGACACCTTGTTCGCAAAATCTGACGGCACAGTCAAGTTTGGTTTCAGAAAAGGCAGAAGGCTAGTCGACATTCTTGCCGACTAAAATTCGTTGTCAAATTTTGTAGACGAAGCGAACTTCTGCGCCCGAGCAGGCAATGGAGGCGCAGGTTGTGTTTCGTTCCGTCGTGAGGCTCACGTGCCCTTTGGTGGCCCCGATGGTGGTGACGGGGGTTCGGGCGGCTCTGTATGGCTCGTAGCTGATTCCTCTGTGGTGTCGTTGCTGGCCTTCCGAGACTATCCACATCGAATTGCAGATTCAGGAACGCACGGTAAGGGTGCCAAGAAGCATGGCAAGTCCGCTCCTGACCTGCTTGTGAAGGTACCTGAGGGTACTGTAGTGAAGGATCACGAGACAGGCGAAGTGCTAGTTGATTTGGTTAACCATGGTGACCGCTGGCTTGCCGCCCAGGGTGGTGAAGGTGGTAAGGGTAACACCAAGTTTTTTTCCAACAAACGTAGAGCTCCGGCGTTTGCTGAGCAAGGCGAAATTTGTGAAGACAAATGGTTTCGGCTCGAACTTAAACTGCTAGCAGACGTTGCTCTAGTTGGCTTTCCATCTGCGGGCAAGAGCACACTGATTTCAACCGTTTCAAATGCCACGCCAAAGATTGCGGATTATCACTTCACAACGCTAACTCCAAACCTAGGGGTTGTAAGGCTAGACGGTGATTCTGAGTTTGTTATGGCTGATCTGCCAGGCCTCATCGAAGGCGCCTCTGAGGGCAAGGGGATGGGCCACCAGTTCTTGCGCCACATTGAACGTGCCCGAGTCTTGGTGTATCTGCTGGACCTTGCAGCTGTAGATGCCCTGAGTCCTAAAGCTCAGTTTGATGCGCTACAACAAGAGTTAGGTAGTTACAATCCAGATCTGCTGGAGAGACCAGTGCTGGTGGTTGGTTCTAAGGCCGACGTGCTGAGTGCAGCTGATTGGGGGAAGGACTGCCCGAAACTTGACCTAGAAATCTCTTCTGTTGATCGTACTAACACCAAAGAACTCAGTTGGAAACTGTTCGAGCTAGTGCAACACGAGCGTTCGCTGGAGCCGGAACGAACTGACTATATTGTTCACCGTCCAGCAGCCGAAGGTGTTGAGGTTATCCGTGACTTTGACGGAGCTTGGAGGGTGATTGGTAGGCCTGCAGAGCGTGCAGTAGCGATTTCTGATCTAACCGATGTCATCGCACTCGACTATGTCCAAGACAAACTCAAAAAGCTGGGAGTTGAAAAGGCACTTAAGCGTGCTGGCGTCAGAGAAGGCGAAGAAGTGCGCATCGCCAGCTTTGCCTTTGAATACCACCACGACTTGTAGCCATGGGTTGACTTTGGGGTCATTCTAAGGGGCCTCAACGGTCTCGAGTGATCTCTAAAGTGTTTTGGCCCACACTAGTTAAAGATTCCAGCTGGCCATCGAGGCCAGCCATAATGACCTTGAACCTGAGAAGCCAAAAAACAGGGTTACTTTTTAGCTTCTCAGTACCCCTACAGCGTCGATGCCTGAGCGCTTGAGAATCAAGTAGTAACTGGCTCCGCCAAGAGCAAGGGCTAGCGCCAGATCGATAGGAGAGGGGAGCCACGGAAGGTTCCCGAAAACAGACATAACCAACAAGCAGCCGAGCCCTGCCAGCAGGATCGGTCGACGGTTTGCTAGAGCAGTGATCCCTTGTGTGGTCTTGAGCCTGCGCCTCAGCAGGAGCAGTTCAGTCCAAGATGCTATGGATGCCCCCAATGCCAAACCGACTGGGCCCAGCTTGGGTGGTTGGCTGTCATCAAGTCGGATCTCCTCGGGCAGCCGCTCCAGCGTCGGCAAATCTGGGACATTAGGGACAGTCCCCATTGTCCCATCGGCAATTTGCAGCCAGTCGAACTGCAGCATTAGTAGCGAGCTGATGCACAGAACAAGCAGCACTCTCGCTACAGCAATTCTGGCTGGACCCTTAACATCACCCAAGCTGTAGAGCGTGTTTTGGGTGATACGAGCATTCATCGCTGCTGGTAGCCCAAGAGCGAAAGCAGACAGTATCAAAGCAACAACAATAATCTGATCTTGTCCGAAGATTGCTTCGCTACTTGAGCCTGCGATCCAATCTTTGAGCCGAACTGGAATCCCATACAAGCCGTCAACAACTGCGACACTCGCGCCTATATATAAAGCGGTAACGAACCCAGCGGGGACAAGCACCTTGTTTGTGGCGTTACTGAATCGTTGCGCAACTGTTTCTTTATCGTGCGAGATCCGCGACATTTCAGCGAGTTCCGAAGCAGCAATCGAGAAACCAAACAACGATATAGGCAACAAGTACAAGGGCAATGATGCTGTGTATAAGGGCAGCGCAGAAACAGCAATTGCAGCAGCAAGGAAGGTATCTATATAGCTCGAAATCTGCACGACACCTCTAGCGCCAACAGCCGGAACGAATCTAGTAGCAACATCTTTAAGCTCTGCCGAAATGTCGACTTTGTCTTCGCCGGAGCCAATGAGGCCGAGCGTTGGGAAAAGTTGGATGAGTAGTTGTGCAACACCTCCAGCTACTACTGCAACTGCCAGCCAAGTAGCGGAGTCTTCTAAGCTAAGACTCAACGCAATTGCAATTAGCAGTGCTGTAATCTGTGCAAAGTTCCACAGAACTGGAGCCACATAAGACAAGAAGAACCTACGGTGACTGTTCAGAACTCCAAGACACCAAGCGGAAACGACTAGAAAGCCTATGCCTATGGAGGTAATTTGAACAAGCTGAGTTGCTTGATCATACAAAGCTTGGTCTGATTCCCAAGAAGTAAAGAGCGCAACAATTGGGCGGGCAGCTACAACAAAGGTAACAACAACAAGCGATGTGATGACGACTAACCATGAGACGACAGCTCGGGCAAGTTTAGAAGCTTTGGCTTGATCACCTTTTTCGATGAGGTTCGCATAGACAGGTATGAACGACGCCGAAAGTGCACCTTCGCCAAGAAGGTTCTGTAGCAAGTTAGGGATGCGCATAGCGAAGCGGAAAGCCGATGCAGATTTCGAAGCTCCAAGGGTGGCGACAATGACCTGTTCACGAACCAAGCCAGCAATACGAGATAGCAAAATGCCTGCAGCAACCAAATTCGAACCGCTTTTAGGCATTCTCAGCATCGATAGGCAAGTATAGGCCAACCTTGGGATGTGGGCTGGGAGGCGATTGGTAGCTAGACTCTCAGCAGGCGGACAGAGAAGAGGCAGTGTTCTGATAAACCTTGGCTTGGGAAGCATTCGATGATGGAAGATCGCACTGCTGCGTTGGAGCGCCTGGCCATTAGCTATGACCCTTCCGAACTGGAAACTGTACGAAGAGGCTTGAGCCAAGACCGTGAAGGGTGCCTTCTCGCGACTCTTATTCTTGATGGCAGGTTCAAGACTGGAGGTAAAGCAGTGCAACTTCAGTCAAGGTATTTGCCAGTACAAGAGCTTCGAGACGCTCCAGATAGTGACGAAGTGGCGTCTGCGGCGGCGGGCTCTCTGGCTAGTTTGAAGCGTCGTTATCTTGATGCGAGCTTGACAGAGGATCGTCTGGCTGGTGCAGTGGGTCTTTTCATTGCTGGTTCTTTTACTCCTGATACTAAGAGTCAGCCAGTCTCTTTGAGAGACTTCGTTAGATCCGTTAGTTTTTTCCTGGAATGCCCTGATCCTGAAGATCTCAGGCCGAGGCTTGACAGCATCGAGTCTTGTTTCAAGCGGATCATGCCCACACACAACGGTGAGGGGCTAAAAATGCATCAACTGCTGCGTCAGCACCTCTTACTTAGAATTATTGACCGTGCCGAAGGCGGTCTTAAACTGCAAGCAATGTGGCTTTATCTGCGTCCTCTGACCGCAGTCCACCAAGCCATATACCTGGAGTTTCAAAACGGTTTGGCCGCACAGTTACATAACTACTTAATAACTGGTGAAAGCTGGCAAGTAGCAGAATCTGCGTTGCAGATTGCCATGCTGATTCCATCTGAGAACCTTGGTGCTCTAAATCTTGATGACATCAGATCTATTTGGGAACTTCGCACACAGCGAGACTCTGTAACATTAGGCGCTGAACTACAGCGACTCCATGCTGGCTGTTACAACAAAACGATTGAAAGTATGGCACTTGATCGCCTTCTAGAGCGGCCTCCACAGAAGCCCGATGTGATGTCTGCTTGGCTAAGCGGAGTGCCACAAGAAATTGTTCAAGCTGGATTTCCCGAGCAGATGATGGACCATTTGGCCGCAATCATGTTGGATTCGGGTTCTAACGATACTCAAGTGCGGAAAGCTGTGAGAGATGGAATTAAATGGCTGACGGCTGAGCAGATCGATGATTTAAAACTGCAACTGCGAAACAGTCGCTCGACTGCTGTTGTTAATCGGGTGTTCCAATTCACATCCCATTCTCCAGAACCGGGACCAGTAATTGTGTATCATCAGCCAAGATTGCCTGGAACTGAACCGCCCCGCCCTCGGAGAGGCAGAACAAGACCTCGAAGCTAGGTAGGAGCTCGTTTCGGCGGCGAGAAAGGCCGGTGCTCTCCGTGCAGCGGAGACGACAACAAACTTCAGGAACAAGAGGTAGGTTCTAGAGGTGGGCTAGGCCCGCTAGGCTGAGGGAATGTCTGAAGGTCAAGAAACAACCGAAACTACTCACGGTCCAGAATTTCGTTACAGCCCCGCTCTAGCAGCCAAGATCGAGGCTAAATGGCAGGATTTCTGGGATGAGAATGGCACGTATAACGCAGCTAACCCTGTTGGTGATCTAGCAGATGCTGAGCTTGCCGATTGTGACAAGCTATACGTGCTGGACATGTTTCCGTACCCGTCAGGCAAGGGTTTACATGTAGGTCACCCCCTCGGCTTCATAGGCACTGATGTCTTTGCTAGGTACAACCGCATGCGGGGTGTTAACGTGATGCATGCAATGGGGTATGACTCATTCGGCCTGCCAGCTGAGCAGCATGCAATTAATACAGGTGTGCATCCTCGCAAAAACACCGAAGACAACATCGCAAACATGCGCCGCCAGCTCCGCAGGCTAGGTTTGGGACACGATCAGCGCCGTAGCGTTTCAACCACGGATGAAGATTTCTATCGCTGGACTCAATGGATCTTCAACCAGATTTTCAACGCTTGGTATGACGAAGCCAGAGACAAAGCTCGACCAATTGCCGAATTGGTTGGTCAGTATGAATCTGGTGAGCGTCTCTGCGAAGATGGTCGGAGTTACTCGGGTCTCTCGGCAAGCGAGCAGCGCAAAGTCATTGACTCTCACCGCCTGGCTTACCTTTCAGACTCGCCCGTAAACTGGTGTCCTGGCCTAGGGACAATTCTTGCTAACGAAGAAGTCACAGCAGACGGTCGCTCAGACATTGGTAACTATCCGGTCTTCAAACGGGACATGAAGCAGTGGATGATGAGAATCACCACCTACGCAGACCGATTACTCGACGATCTTGACAAGCTCGATTGGCCAGATGCGATCAAACTAATGCAGCGCAACTGGATAGGTCGCTCCACAGGTGCGAACGTTAGATTCGCTACTCCAGCTGGAGAGTTAGAAGTGTTCACCACTCGTGCTGACACTCTTTTTGGAGCAACGTTTATGGTGATCTCACCCGAGCATCCAATGCTTCAAGCCCTCACCGCAGCCGAAAATTCAGCAGAGGTTGAGGCCTATGTGAAAGCTGCAGCTGACAAAGCCGAAGTTGATCGACTGGACGCAACTAAAGAAAAGACAGGTGTCTTTACAGGTTCTTATGCCACCAACCCACTGAATGGTCAGCAGATCCCTATTTGGATAGCTGACTATGTGCTGATGGGTTACGGCACGGGGGCGATTATGGCTGTTCCATGTGGAGATCAGAGAGACTTTGAATTCGCCCGCAAATACAACCTCGAGATCGTTGCGATTCAACAGCCGACAAAAGAGTGGTTCGCTGAGCACGAGATGAAGCCAAGCTTGGATTGTTCAACATGGCCAGAACCGTTTGTTGGTGATTCCCAGTATGTTAATTCGTCCAATGAAGAACTAGATCTTGATCAGTACGCCAACGTCGCTGAAGCCAACGCAGCAATCTATGCTTGGCTTGAAAGTAAAGGCTTAGGCGGGGCGACAACCACGTATCGACTTAGAGATTGGCTATTCTCTCGTCAGCGTTACTGGGGTGAACCTTTCCCAATCGTCTACGACGAAGATGGAAATCCCCATTCAGTCCCGGACTCTATGCTTCCGATTTTGCTTCCCGAATTAGAAGACTTCAAACCAACGGCAATGGATCCAGAAGATGATGTTACCGATCCTGTGCCACCACTGGCAAGAGCGACCGAATGGTTAGAAGTGGAGCTTGATTTAGGTGATGGTCTAAAGACTTACAAGCGTGAGATCAATGTTATGCCACAGTGGGCAGGCTCCTGTTGGTACGAGATGCGCTATCTTGACCCAACTAACTCAGAAGCTTTCATAGACCCAGAGATAGAGAAGTATTGGATGGGTCCAAAGCATGAAGGCCACTCTGGAGGAACAGATCTTTATGTCGGCGGGGTAGAGCATGCTGTTCTGCATTTGCTTTATGCACGTTTCTGGCACAAAGTGTTGTTTGATCTTGGCCATGTAAGTTCCTTTGAACCATTCCATCGTTTATTCAACCAGGGCTACATTCAGGCTTACGCATACAGAGATGAACGTGGCCAGGCTGTTCCAGCTGAGGATGTTGTTGAAGAAGCTAACGGCACATTCACCTACGATGGTGAGCAGGTGACGCAAGAGTACGGGAAGATGGGCAAGTCGCTGAAGAATATTGTTACCCCGGATGATATGTATGACGCCTATGGGGCCGATACCTTCAGGCTTTATGAGATGTCTATGGGGCCACTCGACGCGTCTCGTCCTTGGAACTCTCGAGATGTTGTTGGAATGCAGCGATTTTTGCAGAGAGTTTGGCGCAATCTAGTTGACGAAGATACAGGTGAGTTAACTGTTGTCGATGGTGCAGAAGTAGATGCTCAGCTTATGGCTCTGACTCACAAGACCATTGCGTCCGTGGCCGAAGATATGCAGTCGTTGAAGTTCAACACTGCTATCTCAAAGCTTATTGAGTTGAATAATGAGTTGACATCGAGCTACCAGGATCAACCAATGCCAAGAGAATTAGCTGTGCCTCTTACACAAATGATTGCTCCGCTGGCGCCCCATATTGCTGAAGAGCTGTGGTCGATGCTGGGGCTCGAGGGGTCGGTTCATCGCAGTCAGTTCCCGCAGGCGGATCATGCAATGCTTGTTAACGAGCAAGTTGAAATGGTAATTCAGGTGAATGGCAAAGTAAGGGACAAGATTTCAGTAGGCAAGGGCATAAGCGACGCTGAAGCTGAACAACTTGCACTTGCCTGTGAGGCAGTGACCAAGCGCCTTGAGGGAGAACCTCGCAAGGTAATTGTCAGAGCTCCGAACCTGGTCAATGTAGTGGTTTAAGACTACTAGCGCGGCAAGTTGCCGCGTCCCTAATGCCGCGCTTGGCCTCATTTATGAATTAGGCTGGTCGATGGATACCAGCTGGTGGCTGGGTCGTCTAAAGGTTGGAAAGTAATGGTTGACAAACCAGAAGTTAGCGAATCAGCATTGCAGACGCTTGCAATTGCTGGTGATGCTCAAGCTTTTGGCAAGCTAATCAGAACTTATGACCATGATCTGCGTGGCGCTGTTTACAACATCACCAGATCAGCTAACGATTTAGACGACATCATGCAGAAATCTTACGAAAAAGCCTTCAAATCTGTTTCGAATTTTAATGCTAGGTCGAGCATGAAAACATGGCTCTACACGATTTGTACCAGGCAGGCCATTGACCATCTTCGTTATGAAGGCCGTAGAGATCATGACGAGATTGATGGCTCTCACGATTCAACGGAAGGGTCAAACAGTCCAGAATCTGCAACGCTCTCAAAGATGGCCTGCGATGAGGTTCTTCAAGATCTTGATCCAGAGACTAGAGCAATGCTTGTCTTCACTACGGCTCTGGGATTTTCTTTCGACGAGACAGCGGAAATTATGGAATCACAGCGGGGAACAGTAGCGTCTAAAGTCGGGCGAGCTAAGAAGAAGCTTCGAGATAGATATTCGCAAGCAGGGGAGGATAGCTAGATGAGTAACCCCGAAGAATTAGAAACAGTAGAGCTGGCTGAAGAACTCGAATTGCAACTTGCAGCCAGTCTGTCGCTTGAGGCTCCAGCACCAAGCGAGGACTACTGGTCCTCAATCGAATCAACACTGATTGCTATTGAAGCAGCCGACACCGACGAAGATGATCTTGTGGCTGTCGGGCCCGGACTGGCTGCTATGGGACAGCAGAAGTCTGGTCTGACCAAAGCTCTATTTGGTACCGCTGCGGGACTTATGCTGCTCGCTCTGGGCGGAGTTTGGTTGTTTCAATCTGATGGGTTCTTAACAGGCGATGAGGACACTACCGAATCAGCAGTCGCTGCGGGTCAAGCTGAAGTGTTTGAAGAAGTTGCTAGGCAAGCAGAGGCCGAATCTTTCATTGCAGACAATAGCGCCACTGAAGCAGCAGAAGAAAGCTCTGATGAGTCCTTCGATGATTTCGCCGCCGATTTAGAAGAAAGCACCGAAGCAAAAGATCTGGCTCTTAGCTTGGAGGAGTTTGATTGGTTTAACGCCATTAACAGTTCCAAGAATTTGGTCTCTGATGAAACTTTCAACAAAGTCCGAGTGAGCTCAGCAGATGGCCTATTGGAACTCAATGATTATGCTATATACCGGTTCTCAACCGATGAGGGCGTGACTGGTCGAGTTGTACTCGCTTCTACGGGGCTTGCTGCTAAGGCAACGGTATATGATCCAACAGGCGAAGAGCTAGCGGCCGACATTGATTTCGTTGACTTCGAAACCACTCAGCCCGGTGAACACTATCTAGTGATTGATATCGCCGATCCTACAGATCTTGAGGGAACATCTGAGCCAATTGAATTTGGGTTGAGTTTGCAACTCAACTAGAGGTTGCGGCTGCTTCTAGACCGAGATCTACGCAGGCTGCGGGAACTGCGTGCACGCGTGCGTCGGCTACGACCCGTGAAGATGTTGCCCCCATTCGAGATTGGAGACTGGCTAGAGACTCCAGTACCTCGAGTCTGTGTTCTCGATGCGGAACCCATTTTCGACTTTAGAACCGATCCGAGGATCGATCCGAGCCCACCAGTCATGGCGCCTCCCAACCCGCCAGAACGGCCGGTTGAGCCTCCAAACGGGCCCGATCCAGCTGAGCCTGAACTCGATCGACCATTGCGACCGAATCTAGATTTCAAGAAGCGGTAGCCAAGAAATAACACGACGCCGACAATAATGATTGTCGTGAGGCTTATCCCTCCGCCAGATTCTGTTGTTGAGTCTTCTGATTCAGTTGAACTTGAGCTAGTGGTGGTAGCGCTGGACTCGCCCTGCGACGACGTGACCACGCTCGAATCTGGGCCCGGAAGCGCATCAGGATTCAACCCAGAACTACCGGCACCCCCAGAGCTAGAAGAAGCCAGAGCGTTCGGTAGGTTATTGTTAATCTGGAGTAGCCCGGCTGCGACGTTGCCATCTGTAAATGAAGCTTGAGCAGTATCAAGAGCAGTGTCTATCTGGGAATTTGTGAGCGTGTCAGATTCCATCACTAGAGCTTCAGGCGAGAGCACAAGTAGTGATGTGTATCGTGAGTTGCTGCTATTGAGGCCGTCAAGAAGTTGTTGTGAGAGTGATTCGAGCTGCGCTGCGTCTCCAGAACTCAGCCATGCAAAGGCTACGTTGTTGGACGCCAGAGTTTGTTGAGCTAGCTCGACATCTGAGGTTATTGTCTGCTCTGCGTAGAGGCCGTCTGCGGCGAGATCTTCAACCGCTGCTGAAATCTGACCTTCTGCTGGGCTGACAAAGAGGAGCAGTGTCCCTGCAGCTATGAAAAGGAGCCTTATGGTTTTCTTCATGTCACATAATCTAGCCGATTTCTGTAAGGCTAGAGGTTCCGTCGACCAGCGACTAGAGTGGAGCAATGGTTGCAACTAACTCTGAAATGCTCGAACTAGGCACGCAAGCGCCGGAATTTAAACTGATAGACACCGTGTCAGGCGAAATCGTGAGTGATGCCGACCTAAAAGACAAGCCCCTAGCAGTACTGTTCATCTCGGCTCATTGTCCCTTTGTTGTACATATCCAGGATCGCCTGGGCAAGATTAGCCAAGAGTTCTCCGAGACTGTAAACATGATTGCCATTTGCTCTAACGACATTGAAGGCTATCCAGACGATGCTCCGGACAAGCTAGCAGAACAGGCTAAGGAGTTTGGCTTTGCGATGCCATACCTTTACGACGAAACCCAGGAAGTTGCTAGAGCTTACCGAGCTGCCTGCACTCCAGATATTTTTGTGTTCAACAGCGACCACAAGCTTGTGTACCGGGGTCAGTTTGATTCAACCCGTCCAGGGGGAGAAGCAGCAAACGGCGAAGATCTTGTAGCCGCACTATCTGCGGTTGCGAACGCACAGCCAGTCTCAGCTGACCAAAAACCAAGCCTTGGCTGCAACATCAAATGGAAACCAGGTAACGAACCCGACTACTTCGGCTAGGGACATTGGGGACGGGGGTATTTGTCCCACTCTTGTGCGACCGGGGCCATCCTCTAGCATCCTGATTCCAGATTCGTCAAACATCGCGTTCCCAAAGGGTTTTGGTCTTCGTCATCCAGAGGGGCCTCAATGGCCCCGAGGGATCTCTATCTTGTTTCGCTTGGCCCGCCGCCTCACGATGACGTCGAGGTCGTATTGTCGTTAGAGATCTTCCTTCGGCATCGAGCCTCGAAAGATGACGCAGTAGATCATTCACTCCATACTTTCACAACCGTTGCCACGCACTTGTTGCTGGCTCAGCAACTTAACGTCTGTGGTAGTTGAGAGCCTGAGCCGGGTTCGCTTTCTCACCGCCTCAGGATGATGTGGAGTGTAATGTCGTTGTAGATTTGTCCCCGGTGCTGAAACTAATGTGACCATTAGAGACCTGTCCCTGATTGTCGCTCTAGCTGAGGGCTTCTAACTTCTTGAGAATCTCTTCAGAATGCTCAGCGGTCTTAGGGCGCTTAAAAACGTGCACGATCTTACCATCGCCGTCAATCAAGAAAGTGGTGCGCTGCAGTCCCATGAAAGTCTTGCCGTAGTTCATCTTCTCACCCCAAACACCAAATTTGTTGATGATCAACTTGTCTTCATCGATGATCAATGGAAAGGGGAGTGAGTACTTCTCAGTGAATTTAGCGTGGCTGTCACCACCATCGGGAGAAACCCCAACAACTGCGACCCCAGCATCTGTTAAGACGCTCATGTTGTCTCGAAGATTGCAGGCCTGCTTAGTGCATCCAGGGGTGTCGTCTTTGGGGTAGAAGTAAAGTGCCAGGTACTGTCCAGCAAAGTCATCGAGCGAGACATCCTTGCCATCGTGGGTTTTGCCCTCAAACTTGGGAGCCTTGGTACCAACTTCGAGGGGTTGTGGTTTCTCTGCCATGTTCACTTCCTTAATGTGCTTGAAACAAATATAGCCCAACTTAAGCACCTGCTAGCATGTTGGCAATGTCATTTATAGATCGAATCCAAGCGGTTACCGAGAGTATGAAAGTCGATCAGATAGCTGCGTTGCTTGTGACCCACTTGCCTTCTATTCGCTGGTTGACAGGGTTTGACGGTTCATCTGGCATCTGCCTGGTGGCTGTCAACGGCACAGTCAGTTTGCTGAGCGATTCTCGGTATACCGAAACTTGCGTAGCGCTGGATTCGGTGCAGTCAGGTCTCGTCAACTTCGCCCAAGCTTCGCCAGGGGACTGGCCTAGGTTGTTGAATCAGCTTGGAGCCGAAGAAGAGATGGAGTTTGTTGCGTCGCAGACGACAGTTGATATCCACCAACTTCTTAGCGAATCGTTGAGGCTAAAGGCTGCGAGAGTCGACAGAGTGCTTCAGGCTCGGATTATCAAATCCGAAGCCGAGATATCAGCATCACGAAAAGCCCTTAGCATCGCAGAAGAATCCTTTACCCTTGCCATCGACATGGTTGTCCCGGGAAGGACTTCGGAGCGAGCTCTTAGAAGCTTCCTTGAATCGAGGATGTTAGAGCTTGGCGCCGAGGCTGTGGGTTTCGACACGATTGTCGCATCCGGTCCAAACTCGATCAGGCCGCACACTAACCCTACTGATCGAATCATCAACGAGGGCGAGTTGGTGATTGTTGATTGGGGAGCCCAGATTGATGGATACAAATCTGACACATCTCGAACGCTCTGCTTTGGAGCGCCCACTGAAGCACAAACCAACCTTCATGCAGCAATCCTTGAAGCTTTCAAAGCTGGAGTCTCAGTAATACGGCCTGGAGTAACGTACGGGGAAGTTAAACAGGAATGTGACAAGGCCATATTTGAGGCTGGGTTTGGCGAAGGCATCAAGCACCCGTTTGGTCACAACTTAGGGCTCGATATTCACGAGCGACCTTTCTTCACAACACAACAACCTGATGGTTCAACACTAATGCAACCAGGACATCTCTTTGCCCTGGAACCCGCAGCTTACGTTGAGGGCCTCGGCGGAGCCAGAATAGAGAACATGGCGCTAGTCACCGAAGATGGGTGCGAAGTGCTAAACACGCTGTCAACTGAACTTAACTTCGCTTGAGAGGCATAAAATACAGCTAACAATTGACTCAGGTGTCTAAATCCATTGTCCGAGCTAGCGTTCGCTCATTGAAACATAGTCACGTGCGGCTGGTCCTACGTAGACCTGGCGTGGGCGTGAAATCTTTGAGCCTTGTTCTAGCGACTCTTGCCAGTGCGATAGCCAGCCTGGCATACGGCCAATAGCAAACAACACTGTGAACATGTCTAGCGGGAAGCCCATGGCCTGGTAGATAAGTCCTGTATAGAAGTCGACATTAGGATAGAGGTTTCTACTCTTGAAGTATTCGTCTTCCAGAGCGATCTCTTCAAGTTTGAGTGCAATATCGATGAGAGGGTTCTTGCCTGTGACCTTGAACACCTCATCAGCATGATTCTTTACAATTCTTGCCCGAGGATCATAAGCCTTGTAGACGCGGTGACCAAAGCCCATTAGCTTTCGATCTCCTGCCTTAACTGATTCGATGAAGGCTGGAATATTGTCGTAGCTTCCAATCTCTTCAAGCATATGAATAACAGCCTCGTTAGCTCCACCGTGACGTGGTCCATAAAGAGCTGCAGTGGCACCGGCAGCTGCAGAGTATGGGTCAGCCAAGGATGAGCCAACGACACGCATCGCAGTTGTTGAGCAGTTCTGTTCGTGATCTCCGTGGATAATAAACAGAACGTCCATGGCTTTGGCGAGAACTGGATCTGCCTGGAAGTTAGGGTCAGCCACTTGGAACATCATTGACAAGAAGTTTGCAGGATATGTCATTGAGTTATCTGGATACACAAAGGGCATACCGATTGAAGCTCTGTAAGCCATTGCAGCTAACGTTGGAACTTTCGAGATTAAGCGATTGATCTGTTTGTAGCGAAGGTGAGGATCATTCACTTCTTTGGCTTCAGGGTAGAAAGTTGAAAGCGCTGCGATAGCAGAAACTAACATTCCCATTGGATGGGCGTCGTAGTGGAAACCCTCATAGAACCGTTTACGCATGTTCTCATGGATAAAGGTGTGGTAGGTGATGTCATGAGTCCAAGTGTCCAGCTCTTGCTGATTTGGGAGTTCCCCATTAAGCAGCAAATATGCAACTTCTAGGAAGGTTGATTTTTCAGCCAGCTGCTCGATTGGGTAACCCCGGTAGCGGAGCACGCCGTTGGCGCCGTCCAGCTCGGTGATAGCGCTAGAGGCTGACGCTGTAACGCCAAAACCCGGATCGAGAAACCATAAACCTGGCATGAGGTCTCGCCATGCAGAGGCGTCGACTCCTCCATCGACAATTGGGACTTCAACCGATTGGCCGGTCCGATTATCTGTAATGGTTACTGACTCTGTTGATTCTGACACGGTTTGTGGCCCCTTAACTACAATGGTCGAATACATATCGGCCATGTCTGCTCAGGCTTGATATTAGTCGATAACAAATACCGATGGCAGCTTATAGATCTGAGAGCTGCAGTGGGGGTACGTGTATTAAAGAGGGGAGTTGTCGTGCTTACGGGGGCGCTGTTTTTCCTTTTTGGTGTTCAACAGCGCTAGTGACTCACAAATTACCTTACGTGTCTCAGCCGGCTCGATAACAGAAGAGATCGAGCCTCGTTCAGCAGCAGGGTAAGGGGTGAGATACTTTGCCTCATACTCTTTAACAAGCTCTTCTTGTTCTTCAGGGGTTGCCTTTCGATGCAAGATGCCGACAGCGCCTTTAGCCCCCATGACAGCGACCTCAGCTGAAGGCCAGGCAAACATCAGATCGTTCCCCATGTAGCGGGAATCCATCACAATGTAGGCTCCACCATAAGACTTACGAAGGATTAGGCCGATTCGCGGCACTGTTGCTCGAGCGTAAGCGAAGGCCATCTGAGCGCCGTGTCTTATCATGCCTCGCCACTCAAGGTCCTTACCTGGCAAGAAACCCGAAGTGTCGACCATTGTCAGCAACGGGATGTTAAATGAGTCGCAAAGTGAAACGAACGCAGCACCTTTTTGAGATGCTGGAATGTCAATCGAGCCTGCGAGAGCCTGAGTCTGGTTTGCCACGATGCCAACAGGTAGGCCGTTGAAACGTGCGAAGCCGGTAATGAGATTGGTGGCCCAGTTGGCCTTGGCCTCTACAAATGCGCCATCGTCACAGATACTTGAGATTACTTCTCGAACATCATATGAACCCATAGCGGTTTCAGGAATCAGCTCACCAGCCTCGGGCGTGCGTCGCTCGGCATCGTCTGATGTTGGAAGGATAGGCGGTAGCTCATCAACATGGTCGGGCATGAACGACAAGTACTCGTAAAACATTTCGAGAATCTCGGCTTGGTCATCTGCAATTGCTGTGCATACCCCAGTGGTCTTATCATGTCGTAAACCGCCACCAAGATCGTCAAGCTCAATCGTTGTGCCGGTGTAGGTTTCAATGATCTTCGGTCCGCCAATGAAGGCAAAGGACTCAGGTGTGAAAATATTTATGTCGCTGAGACCAAGCAGTAGAGAGACGCTTGAAACGACTGGCCCGTCGACTCCAATGAGGAGGGGAATGATGCCTGAAGAGGTGGAGAGCTCTTTAGCTGCTTGTGCCCAGCCGAAAGCAGACGAGGCACCTGAGTGCGCATCAGCGCCAGTAGTGGAGAGAATAGCCATAAAGGGGATGCGCTTGTTTCTCGCTGACCGAATGGCGTGAGCCAGCGCCATGCCATCTTCAGCTGTAATGACATTGGCGATACCTTCTGCGGTCTTGGCAAGCACTGCTTGGCGGCCGTCAAAAGAGATAATTTCTGTAGTCAGCGTCTGAGTAGATTTAGATTTAAGCGAAATAGCCATCGGCCTAGATTCTAACGTGTTCTTGGACGTTGGGGACGGTACTGCCGTGGGACGTTGGGGACGGGGGTATTTGTCCCTTCTTTTGATGGAACGCTGGTCTGTATCGTGTTGTCCTAACCGTTTGTACCCGTCCCTGATGGTTGAGGGGGATAGTTGGCACAAAATTTGTCAAAAAGTCACGACTTTGAGGTTTGAGTTTTTTGGAAAAGTTCTACCCTGGATCGGTGCCTTACAATCCTGATCTTCAACTTGGCCCAGAGAACCATCCCACAACTCCGGGTAGGCTTGAAAAGCTCGTTCGGGTGCAATTCATACCTGGGAGAACTAGTGAGGGCTACTACGGAAACGTAGCAACCGATCGCCGACGATCGAGGTTTGACAGAGATTTAGCTGCATCAGGAATTAAAGACCCAGAGGGCGTAGTGTTTTTGGTAGGTCTCAAAATGACCACCATAGAAGAGATGGAAGAGATCTGGCGTTGGCTGGAAAACGTTGACAATCTAGCACTCTATGCTCCGGCACTTTTTCAGTTACCAAGAGAAGATTACCCTTGGGTGCCAGTAACTAATTTCGTGGATCTCGCTGATTTGCCATTATCAGGACAGGATGAGCGTCTTCCAATACAGACAGGTAATGCTGTTTATCAAGTGTCGTTTCGACGAAAAGCCACCGGCATAAGACGTCGTACTGATTTAATGCGATGGCACGAAGTCGCTGACGCAGCACATGAGCTACTGCGTGGGGAGCATGTTTCACCAATAAGGTCGGCAGGAGCTAGCAACAATCCACTAGCGCCGATCCAACAACCTCGACGACTGGTCCGCCGCTAAGGCTTCGATCGTGCCACAGTCGGGATAGGGATCCTCCCGCTGCGTTGAGCCCTCCGTCTTAAAGTCTGGGAAGCTTAGGCATTCGCTCTAATAACAGCCAATGCTGAACCGTGTCTGAACCATTCAATCTGTTCCTCTGAGAAAGTGTGGTTACCTTCAAAACTGAACACTTCTCCGTTAGCCTTGGTCACCATGACGGTGACTGGACGTCCTGGAGCTAGCTGAGCCACGTCTGCTGTTCCGAAGCGGTCATCTTCGTCAATTCGGTCATAGAAGCTCGGATCAGAGAATGTAAGCGCCAAAATGCCTTGCTTTTTCAGATTGGTTTCATGGATGCGGGCAAAAGATTTTGCAACAATCATTCTGCAACCTCTAAAGCGTGGTTCCATCGCAGCGTGTTCTCTTGAAGATCCCTCGCCAAGGTTCTCATCTGCAACGACCACCCATGGTTGGTTCGCGGCATGGTAATTGGCTGCAATGTTAGGTAGCGTATCGACTTCGCCTGTGAGCTGATTTACACCGTGGCCGACATTGTCTTGGTGGAAAGCATTCACTGCACCGAGATAGAGGTTGCCTGAAATGTTCTCTAGATGTCCACGGTATTTAAGCCATGGGCCGGCAGCTGAAATATGGTCGGTTGTACACTTACCGTAAGCCTTAACCAGCATTGGCATGTCGGAGAACTCTTTGCCATCCCAAGCTTCGAAAGGCGTTAGTTCTTGAAGGCGATCAGATTCAGGCGAAACAACAACAGAGATAGCTGAATCATCTTCTGGGGGAGCTATGAAGCCATCAAGCCCAGCATCGAAACCTTCTTCGGGGAGCTCAATACCGACGGGCTCTTCAAGAGAGATCTGTTCACCGGAAGAGTTCTCGATAGTGCCTGTAACTGGATCGAAATTAAGATCTCCAGATAGCGCCAAGGCCATCACGGTTTCTGGTGAAGTGACGAAAGCCAGCGTTGCAGCGTCACCATCATTCCGCTTGGGGAAGTTACGGTTATAAGAAGTGACGATGACATTTGACTCACCCTTGGCTTGTGAATCTGATCTGTCCCACTGCCCAATACATGGACCGCAGGCATTCGCCAGCACTCGGGCACCTAACGCTTCAAAATCTGCAAGAAGGCCATCACGTTCAATGGTTGCTCTGACTTGTTCTGAACCTGGTGTTACCAGCAGATCAGTTTTTAAGTTTAGACCATCACGTTTTGCCTGACGAGCAATCGAAGCCGCTCGGGTTATATCTTCATAAGAAGAGTTTGTGCAGCTGCCAATGAGCGCAGCGGAGATAGTTTCGGGCCACTCGTTGTCAGCGATTTCAGATTCGAAGCCGCCAACTTGTCTCGCTAGATCAGGAGTGTGGGGGCCATTGATATGGGGACGCAGCTCAGAAAGGTCGATCTCAATCAGCTGGTCGTAGTACCCGCCCGGGTTTGTGAGTACCTCATCATCAGAGCGGAGGTGTTCGGCTATGGCGTTTGCCGCTTCGGCTGTTGTTGAACGGCCTGTGGCCTTTAGGTAGCGTTCCATCGAAGAGTCGTATGCAAAGATTGATGTCGTTGCGCCAATCTCGGCTCCCATGTTACAGATTGTTGCCTTGCCCGTTGCCGAGAGCGAGTTTGCCCCAGGGCCGAAGTATTCAACGATCGCTCCCGTGCCTCCTTTAGCGGTCAAGATCTCTGCAACCTTTAGAATCACATCCTTGGGTGCAGACCAGCCAGTCAACTCGCCAATCAGTTTGACACCAATCAGTTTTGGCCAGCGAACATTCCAAGCATTGCCTGTCATCACATCAACAGCGTCAGCGCCACCAACGCCAATAGCGACCATGCCCAGACCGCCAGCGTTGGGGGTGTGAGAGTCTGTACCGATCATCATTCCACCAGGGAAGGCATAGTTCTCTAAAACAACCTGATGAATAATTCCAGAACCTGGCTCCCAAAAACCGGCACCATACTTGGCGCTAACAGACTTGAGAAAATCATAGACCTCAGAATTAGACTCCAGAGCTGTTTGAAGGTCGGCCTTGGCCTCGACCTTAGCTTGAATCAGATGATCACAGTGCGTAGTAGTAGGTACAGCCACTTCGCTCAAACCAGCGAGCTGAAACTGCAGCCATGCCATCTGAGCGGTAGCGTCCTGCATGGCAACTCGATCAGGATTGAAATCGACATATGATTCACCCCGCACAGGGCTGGTGCTTTCGTCAACAAGATGAGCGGCAAGGATTTTCTCAGACAACGTCATCGGGCGATTGAGTGTTGAGCGCATTTTGGCAATTGCAGGCTCAAACCGGGCGTAAGCGCCTTGGATTAATTCGATTGGTGTTTCAGGACCGACACTCACTGAGATACCTCTAGCTTCTGTTGAGAACGCCTCCAAGATTAGCATCGCAGTGGCTTGCAATACATGATCTGTGAAAGCGTTGCTGAAGGCGCGGCCGTTTGCCGCGTCCCTAATGCCGCGGCTTGGGGCCTATTAGGCATGGGCAAATCAGCTATCCGGCTCAAAAAGAGGCAGAAATGGTCGAATCGGTTCTTGTGAGGATTCTCCAGTCTCTAATTCAATTATCAGTTGCTGCTGTGCTGTTTCTTGGTGCGTGTGCTGCTGAGCCTGTAGCGCTTAGCCAGTTGGAGATTTCAAACGCATTAGTCGCTCAAGGTGTTGACATTGAAGTGGCGAGCTGTGCGGCTGGTCTTGAAATCACCGAAGCACCAACACAAGATTTGCTTAATTCAGAACGTCTTGCGAAACACATTGACGATTGTGTTGAGTCGCAAATTGGTATCGCTCAACTAGAAGCTGAAAGACAAGAGCTAACAGTGCTTGCATTTGCTGATCCGCAAAACTACGGAGACGATGCTGAGTTAGATCTGTTGTGGGACGATTGCGCTGCCGGTAGTGGCAAAGCCTGTGACAAGTTGTTTGCAGAATCGCCAATCAGCTCAGAGTATGAGAAGTTTGGGTTAAGCTGCGGCGAACGCCTAGAAGTGCTCGACTGTGAAGAACTAGATGCTGAAGATGAAATTCAGCCGATCCCGGAAATCGCGGTTGTTACCACTACAACGACTGTCGTGGCCGAGGATGCTCCAGCACCTCAACAAGCAGCACAGACCAACTAGCGACGATTCGTTTGGAGTCGGTCAGCTCGAACTTCAGCTGGTGGCGGGCTGGTTGCTTTGAATGACGTTGTAGTCTCTTCATTCCACCAGTTCCTCAATCCAGCTAGCGGGTCACTAATGTTGTTGATGGCGAATCGGAGTTTTATTGCTGGTGTGAAGGTTTCTTGTGCTTGTTGTGGTGTGATGTTGAGGTGGTGGGCGATGTTTTCGTCTGTGAGTGTTGTGTCGAGGTGGTGTTTGACTCGGGTGATTGCAGCTAGCGGGTCACTAATGTTGTTGATGGCGAAGTGGAGTTTTATTGCTGGTGTGAAGGTTTCTTGTGCTTGTTGTGGTGTGATGTTGAGGTGGTGGGCGATGTTTTCGTCTGTGAGTGTTGTGTCGAGGTGGTGTTTGACTCGGGTGATTGCAGCTAGCGGGTCACTAATGTTGTGGATGGCGAAGTGGAGTTTTATTGCTTGTGTGAAGGTTTCTTGTGCTTGTTGTGGTGTGATGTTGAGGTGGTGGGCGATGTTTTCGTCTGTGAGTGTTGTGTCGAGGTGGTGTTTGACTCGGGTGATTGCAGCTAGCGGGTCACTAATGTTGT
>JAHDFH010000002.1:36668-47840 GCA_020628305.1 Acidimicrobiales bacterium
GGTGTTTGACTCGGGTGATTGCAGCTAGCGGGTCACTAATGTTGTGGATGGCGAATCGGAGTTTTATTGCTGGTGTCAAGGTTGCGGGCCACTCAGCGATCTCCTCGTCGGATGAACCTGCCTCTCGGAGACCCCGTTCAATGATTTCACCGGTAAACCACTCTGCCACAAATTGAGGACCCCAATTAGCAAGAATCTTCGCAATCTTCCTAACCTTCGCTCTGCTGACAGCAACCCGCTCTTTTTTGTACACCTTGGTGATGAAAGGAGTCGACTGCATCGCAGCCGCAGCTAACTCAAGAATGAAGGGACCCGAATCTGGACCCAGTAGAGAAAAAGACAGTTGGTTGCGGTAAAGAGTTCTTTCGATAATCTTCGCAACCTCTACTGTTAGTTGAATCGCAAGTTCCTTCTCATCTATCCCAATGAAACTGTATAAACTCACATCCCCATCACGAGCTGCCGTTTCATGACCCGTGATAATCTTGATTGCGTGTTGCTCTAAACGATCTAGTCTCTCATTAAGATCCACACCGTTTCTGCCACGCTTAGCGGTATAGACACGGCCAAGGCCAGTCACCCCAATCTCATGCTCTTCAGGTAAAGGCTCGTAGGGCAATTCGCCCTTAAACAACCACTCTGCAACAACAGGACGGCCCTCAACTAAACCGAATCCGCCAACACCAGCCATATGGAAAGTATATGTCATAAGCCGTGAGTTGCGATATCAGGCAGGTCAGTAAACCAATCAGATATTCGGCCAAGTAGGTGGTTCTTCACCGATCTTGCTGGCTAGGTCAGCGCCCAGCGCTTCAACTTCAGATTGAAGTCTGGCTGCAAGCTGTCTTGGATCGGCATCATCGGTTACCGGAACAGGTTTTCCGAACACAACATGACATTTATGTCTGCTTGGCCACACCTTTCCTTTTGGTAGCACTCGACCAGTACCTGAAATGTATACCGGTACCATTGGTGCGCCTGCCTTTGTAGCTATGAATGCGGCACCTGGTTTGTGTTCTTGTCTCACCCCTTCAGCACCTCGGCCACCAGAAGGAAAAATCAACAGATTGTTGCCGTCTGTCAATGCTTTATGGGCGTTCTTGATACTCAGCTTAGAAACCTTGAGACGATCTATTGGAATTGCACCAATAAATAAAGCTGAAAGGCGTGAAGCGAATTTATTGGGAAAGAAATAGTCTGCACCTGCAGCAATCGCAAGCCTTGTTCTGAACTTACGGGGGATGGTTGCAAGCAGCAGCGTGGTATCGGCATGGCTTTGATGGTTGGCAACAAACACAACAGGTCCATCAACATCTTCTAAGTTCTCTTTGCCATGAACCTCAGGAGAGCCGTAAATGCCAATAGATGGTTTCATAAAGGCCCAAACACCAGCCGAGCGCATGGCTCTGGCCCACCACTTGGTGGACCAGCTAGTGTCGTAGTAGATACCTAAACCTTGTTCTTCTTCTCGAGACATGTTTACTTTGAAGACCTGCGGGTAGTTTTCAATTCACTCATCGGTAAACGCAATGCGGAGCCGTCTGGTTTGCGCCAGTACTCCATCAGCCAGCCACGATTCGAAGCAACAGCCGCTAAACGCTGCTCCGGGTTAACCGCAACAGGGAATCCAACAGCATCAAGAAGTGGCAGGTCCGAACTTGAATCTGCGTAAGCTATTGATTCATTCAAGTTGAAACCATTTGCTGCGGCATAGTCGCGCAAAGCTTGGGCTCTGACCTCTCCAGTTGGAGGCACAGACTTTAGCTCGCCTGTGTAGTAGCCATCTTTGACCGTCATTTCGGAACAAATCACATCGTCAAACAAAGGTCTTAGTGGATTAACCACAATATCTAGAGACCCTGTAATAAGTAGGGTATGGTGGCCAAGACGTTTGTGTTCTTTAACTCTCTCTAGCGCTTCGACAAAAGCTTTCTTCAAGAGATGTTGCTCTAAAAGCTCAGGGCCAAGTTGCTCCATTTCCTCAACAGAAGCGCCCTCATAGCGGCGGTAAAAGTAGCGAAGGAAATCCGCACGATCCTTGCGATCCATTGCAAGAAGGGTAGGACCTTCAGCGATTGTTTTGGCCGCAAGTTTGAGTCTGTCGGTCACACCAAGATTGCGAGTTGCCAGCCAGGTGTATTCCATCACTACATTTGATGCAATAATCGTTCCTTCGAGATCAAACGCTGCAAGTTGGCGATCTTCAGATAGAACTCTTGAGCGGAGTTTTCTAACACGAGCTTCCGGATCTGAAACTTCTGGAGTTGTTTTAATGCGTGCATGCTGGATGATCGAAGGCAGATGGATTTCAGTAACGTATCGCTTCCAATCGACTACACGGGGATCACAGCCCATAGTCTGTTGATCTTCTGGTGTGAGAGAATCGTGCAGTTTGAGGAGGTTATCGATGCCGTAGAGCGCTTCGCATTCAGCATAAGCCCCATAGATTTTGATATAACCAGCAGCCTGGTCAATTTCATCAAGCTTCTGAGAAATACCAGCTGTCATCAAAGCTTGCCGACCTCGAAGTGGTAGTAGCTTGAGTGCTCGGTCCGCTCTCTTCAAACCTTTCTGCGCTCGTTCAAGCTGCCGCTCTAGTTTGACTCTGCCCGTATATGACCATGGTGCTACTTCAATTGCCTCACCGTTTTCGTCATACGTTGGGTTTTCGGTGAACCATTCGCTCACGTATTCAATCAGTTGGTGATAGCGCAATGGGTTAGTTGAACCTGAAGCAACCTGCGTGATATCAATCTCGTTGTCACCAGTATGACCCTTAGCCGCCACAGCTATGATTGCTGCGACTACAAGATCAACAGGAATAACATCGATGATTCCTTCAGGAGCGCCAGGGAACTCCGTCAAAACTCCACGGGCATAGCTGATAATGAGCGGCTCAGCCATGCGGAAACCTTTAATCCAGCCAGGCGTAGGCTCGCTCCATGCTGATTCGATGATCGATGGCCTAACAATGGAGGTAGGAATGTCGCCCTTGGTTTCGCTTAACGCCTTTTCACCTAAAGCCTTCGAATATGCGTAAGCGTCAGGCCAGCCCAGAGATAAAGCTCGAGCGCGACCAGCTTCGACCAACTGTTCAGAAACCCAACGCTGGCGGAGCTGTTCGGTCTTAGCAGATAAAAGGGGCTTGCCAGCAGCGCCAAGTTCATAAACAGCTTGTGCTCTAAACTCTGTCAGTTTCTCTGTCGTTCGGGACTCGGCATCGAAATCGCCTTTGAAGCGGCGTGCTGCTTCAACCTCGGCACGCCAATCAACATCAATAGAAAACGGAGTTGCGCTGAGGAGCTGTTCATTTGCTTCACCACGTCGATTGCCGGCAACATAGCAAGTTGAGACTGCAACAAGGTGAGCCTTATTGTTGAGCTGCGTCAATGTTTCTGCAATGCGTGTGGGACCGAGTAGGTTCACCTCAACAGCCAAAGAAATAGGAGCTTCAAAACTCACAGTTGCTGCTGAGTGAATGACAGTATCGCATTCGGCCAGTATGCGGCGGCCCTCATCGTTAAGGCCGAGACCATCCACACCAACGTCACCGGCGATTACTTCAACTCGGCGTTTTACCTGTGCTTCGAATTCTTCTGCTCCGAGTTCTTGCTTGACCCGATCGAAGGCGTTGTTGCGGAAAATCTCGCGCTTGGCCCGTTGCTCTACAGTTGAGCGCTTGCCTGGACGCACCAACAGTACGATATTGGCCGAAGGGGCGCATCTGAAGATGCGTTCGATTAATGCTGTTCCGAGGAAACCTGTTCCACCGGTAATGGCGATTTTCTTATTTGCTAGTTGCTGAGGGATCATATAAATCAAAGAGCCACCTGGCTCATACCTAAAATAGTACTAAAAATACTGACCTTTAAGGATACGCTGCTTCTTTCAAAGTGCTCACTTCAACTAATCCTAGGTGTAGTTTGGAACTATGTTAAGCGCTTTCGTCTCCGGAGCACGGCCCAAAACAATTCCCGCAGCGGTCGTTCCAGTTGCAGTCGCAACGGCCCTGGCAGAAGCCGACGGTGGCTTTGATGCACTTATTGCGGGCCTGTGTTTAGTTGTTTCTCTAGCACTTCAAGTAGCGACCAACTACGTGAATGACTACGCTGATGGCCAACGGGGCGCAGATGGTCAAAACAGAGTTGGGCCATCTCGCCTGGTTGGCAGCGGACGGGCAACAGTCAAGCAAGTAAAGGTAGCGGCCGCTGCATCATTTGCTGTGGCTGGATTCGCTGGCTTAATACTGAGCGCCATGGTTGGCTATGAACTGCTGATTGTTGGGGCTGTGTCGATACTGGCTGGCTGGGCTTACACAGGAGGGTCAAAACCATATGCCTATATGGGGCTGGGTGAAGTGTTTGTATTTGTCTTCTTTGGACTAGTTGCAACCGTTGGAACTTACTATGCGCAGCTCGAACAAGTTACAGGCCTTGCTGTGCTGCTTGGGTCCATTGTGGGGCTGTTGTCTGTGGCACTGCTTATAACTAACAATCTGAGAGATATAGAGGGAGATGCTGAAGTTGACAAATTCACCTTAGCAGTCCGCCTAGGCGACTTTCCAACCAGGTTGCTCTTTGCAGGCGTTCTAGTCAGCGCCGCCTTGGGTGTGTTGCTAGTAGGTTTAGATTTCTCGCTTGTTCTATTTGCTCTGCTTGGATTTGTTCCGGCGTTGAAGGCTGTCGCAACGGTATTGCAGTACAGAGCTAGGGGTTTGGACCTAATCCCAGTACTAGAAATGACCAGCCTTACTCAGATCTTGGTTGGCATTGGCCTTTCACTGGGTCTAGTTTTTTCGTAGAGCTATGAATCCCTACGACGTGCTTGAGGTTTCACCTAACGCCTCTCAGAAAGAAGTTAAACAGGCATATCACAGGCTGGCGCGCCGTTGGCATCCAGATACCAACAATGGTGAGGCCTCTAGGTACGCCGCAGAGCAAATGCTGCAGATTAATGAAGCATGGCAGTTGATAGGAACAATAGAATCTCGCACGAGATTTGATGTCTCACAAAGCCAGATACCAGAAGATATACAGATAGACCGGAGTCATTACTCCGCAGCTGCTCAACAAAACGTTAGGGCACAAGCTCAAGCCGAAGCAGACACGCAAAGGCGAACTATGCTTTCACTCGGCCCATTCGTCCTTGGAATCTTTCTACTGGCTGGTGTAGTCATCTCGAGCGTGCTTTTATCCTCCCAAGATGCAGAACCCACGCCAGAAAGCTCAGTTAATCTGGGCCGTGAGATTCAGTTGGGGGATTGCGTCAGCGTAATGCAAGGGCCATCACTTATTGAAGTGCCTTGTACGGAGAACGCTGCTGGAGTAGTTATAGGGGCTAGAGAAGCTGGCGATAGTCGCGAATGCGTCACCGGCACTCTTACGTCTGTCCGGCTAGCTAATGGGGTGCTGAGTTGCCTACGTTGACGGCGGGGTTTCAACTGAGGACGATGTAGTAGATTCTTCAGCTGTTGGAGTTGTGTCTTCGGGGTCTGAAGTTTCGGTCATCAGAGTTGTTGTCGTGTTAGAACTTGTTGAGGGTGCTTCTACCGTAGTAGTCGTGGTTGCGCTGGTGGTCGTCTCGGCTGTTGTCGTAGTCGTCTCTTCCGCAGTTGTAGTAGTTGACTCTTCTTCTGTGGTCGTGGTCTCTTCTTCGGTGGTCGTGGTCTCTTGCTCAGTAGTGGTTGTTTCCTCAACGGTTGTTGTGGTTTGTTTATTCGTTGTGTCTGTGAAAGCCAACTCTTCAGAAGGAGCCTCTGTAGCGGCAGATGCGGGAGCGAAGAAGGTTACAAGGGTGACAAGCAGAAACAAGGATCCTGCGAAAAGACCGGCCGATGAAACAACCTGTACGCCAGCTTTACGACTTTGAACCATCACGCCTCCCAACGAGTCCTCTTTATAGAGTTCTTTCTCGGCCCGGTTCAGTCTCGTGTGAGCTTTGTGGTTCATCTTTAACCAAAGCTTCACAAATGTTTGGGCAAAACAAACAAGTAGCTAAATGTTCCGCTGGCGCTGCCGACGGTTGGAGAATGTCTGATCCGGAACTCCCAGGAATAACGTCTATTCTCCCTCGCTACCGTCGAAGCGGTTTGCGAATGAGTTGCAACTCCTGTGAAGTTGCCTGGACAGGCGCCCCTGAATCAGACTGCTGGGTGTGTGGTGAACAAGGTCATCCTGGACCTCCACCATCGATCTATCCGGACATCGACTAGCCTCCGAAGAGATCGGAAAATGTCAGAGCTCTGATCTATAACAGGGGTGTGCAACTATTTCAACGCAACTGTGCCGGTTGTGGATTACCTGGTGAACCAATCTGCGATCGATGCCTAGAGGCAGCTAAAACACCTCTCCCAAGCCGAGGGTTTGAGCAACTTGATTCCTACAACTACTTAGGGGCATACGAATTTGAGTTGAAGGCCTGTGTGCTGAGCGCAAAGTCCGGCAACCGTGCTGTATTGAGGAAGTTTGCAACCCTCGCTGGTGAACAGATTGCGCAAAGCGTTTCAGAGACCCTCGTAGTTAGCTGGGTGCCCGCAAGTAGTAGAGGAAAGAAACAAAGAGGGTTTGACCAATCTCGTTACCTTGCTGAGCAAATCGCAAAGAAGGCTAACTTGCCGGTTCGGCAATTTCTGCGACGTGTGGCTGGCGAAGCCCAAAATGGAAAAGATCGTATTCATAGACTCCATGGCCCACAACTGAAAGTGGTTCGAGCCCCACCCCCGGAAATCTTACTTGTCGATGATGTTGCAACAACAGGAGCGAGTCTTAACGCTGCTGCTGAGAGCTTGAGGAGGGCAGGTGCTAACAGGGTTCATGGCTTGACTATTGCCTGTGTTTTATAGGTAACTTGATCGACAGTCGTGCTAGTGTTAGAAACACGATAGGAAAGAGAGGGGTTACATGGACGTACGAGTTTCTGGTCGTAGAACCACAGTCTCAGACAACCTTAAATCACAGGCAGTCGACAAGATTGGCAAGTTAGATAAGTTTCTTTCTGGGCTTGACAGTGCAGAGGTTCACTTCTGGGAAGAAAACGCATCAGCCAGAGATGGCCGTGAAGTTTGCGAAGTTACTTTACAAGGTCATGGTCATCACATAAGGACTAAAGTCTCAGCTCCAGACGGTTTCACCGCTGTGGATCTGGCTGTCGACAAGCTCGAGCGGCAACTGCGGAAACTGAAGTCAAAGATGGATACTCAATCTAGATCACGGGAAAAAATTCAGCTTGCTGATGATCTGGTGCCTGAGAAGCTAATTGATGAACCTCAGATTGACTACAGCATCGTGCGTTCAAAATCTTTCGCTCTGGGCGAAATGGATGCCGATGCAGCAGCATTGCAGATGGACTTGCTGGGCCATGATTTCTATATGTTTACAAACTCAGAGACTGGAAATGCTGCGGTAATTTACAGGCGAGATGACGGAGACCTAGGGTTAATTAACGCCGAGTAACTGCGCGATATCGCTATATTGGAAAGATGCGGCGGGCGTTATTGATAGTGGGGTGTCTTTGGCTGACAGCTTGTGGGGCTGAGACATCAGTCGACGCCGCTGATCGATTACCTGCACCTGCTATAGCTAGCACACTCGACTCACAAGCCGTTACTGTCGAAGTTGAACCAGTGATTTCTCCCATTCTCAGCCAGGGTGGGACCCAACCCCAGGACGTGGCCCGAACATACTTAGAGCTCAAACTATATGCCTGGTCAAATCCTGCTTGGAACAAAGATGAGTACACTCTCGGGCTGGTTGCGGTTGGTGACGCTGGAGTGCAGGTTCTGCAAGGGATCACCGATCTGTACAGATCCAAAAATAGGATCGAGGACCTAGATGGGGTGCAACTAACCATCGTTGGGATTCAGACACCCAGCACGTCCATGGCTGAAGGAAGGTTGGTTGAAGGGGCAACCTCACGGGTGTTTGCATGCTTCGACGACAACGCCAAACTTGTCAATAAATTGGATGAAGTTCTAGACGAAACCAAAACCACGCGTGGAGTACGCTTTGATCTTGTAGTTGTCGATGCCACTTGGAAAGTGTCAAGAGCCGACTATTTTGATGCAACAGCGGAGAGCAGGTGTTCGTGAAGATACTGCTACTCAGCTTTGCCTTGCTCGGCTTGTCTGCGTCTGCCGCTGGTGCAGCAATTCCCGAAGAACTATTGGATATTCCAGAAGTCTATGACCCGTTTCCCGGTTCTGAAGAGGAAAGTGAAGACTTTCAGACTCGGGCTCAGGAGTTTCTGGACAACGCTGCTGATTTCGTGGTGGACCCTGACGGTTTGACCCTAAGTCAACAAGCTGGCGTGGGTGTGGGGCTGTGCAGCGATGAGGTACACATAGAAGACGACTTCAACCTGCCCATAGGTCCAATGCAGTATGACTTTAAGCGCTATATGTTGCGCAGCGATGATCTGTCTGTGGTGCTTGATCCGGAAGGCAATCGAAGCGCATCTGATGATTTCAACTCCTTTGAATCACCAAGGTTTGAGCCGGCCTATTCCACCACCGGCCGCTGGCGGATTTTGGATTGTATTGGATCAGAACCTAAGGTCTACCCGGATGGGGAGCGAGTTATTATTTCTGAATTGGTGATGCAGGGCTGGCGGCAGCTTGAAGTCGCAGCACCCACCGTTCAACTCCTGCCAGCCGGAGATCCCGTGGTCAGGCTCCCAACATATTTTGCCATCGAGGAACGATGGTGGAAGCCTCGATCTATCCGAGTTGAACAAGGGCGGGTCTGGATCAAAGCTACCTTTACCCCGGTTGCAACGTCTTGGGATCTGGGAGAGGTCGGTTCCGCTCCGATGAGTTGCCAAGGTAGAGGTGCATTCTCTGTTGAGTTCATCGAAAAAAATCCGGATCTGTGTCAACATAGGTATGAAAAAGCCAACGAGGCTGGGTATGAGGGCAGCGTCACGTCATACTTTGATGTTGTAGTAGAAACTAATGCTCCCTATGACTTTAGATCGTTTCCGCAGCTTGAGGTTACAGGCAGCTTCGCCATAAAGGTTCGTGAGCTTGCAGCCCGAAACGCTGCTGAATAGTCCCAAAGGCCCAACAATGCATGGGCTCAACCTCATGGCTGCGCTAGCTTATGCTTTGCGAGGCTGTAATTTTGTTCTATGGCGGGCAATAAGTTACGAATACTTCTTTTAGCGAGTTTGGTGACTCTCATCATTGGACCGGCACCGGTGTGGTCGATTGCAGATGAGGCTGAAAGCACAGCATTCCCATCAACGTTTACTTTCGAAGAAGATCACTCCGATGATCAACATAGCGATCACGGACATGACCATGATGCGGAACTAGACCTTTCAGATCTTCTTGCTTATCAGTCGCAAGCTGTTGTTGAAGGCCAGATTGAACGTCTTTATAGCGCCTACTTTCTGCGCTCGCCAGACAGCAAGGGGCTGGCTTACTGGAAGAAAGAGATTCTCTCAGGCAGCTATCTAGTGACGGTATCGGATAGCTTTGCAGGTTCTCAAGAGTTTCAGACTCGCTATGCCAACCTCGATGACCAGGGATTCGTGGACTTAGTCTATAGAAATGTGCTGCAACGTTCAGGGGATGAATCAGGTCGAGCCTATTGGTTGAGCCAGATTCGAAGTGGCATGACACGCGGATCTCTAATGATGTATTTCTCTGAGTCAACCGAATATGTAAAACTAACCGGCACCACTCCTCCAGACTATGTTGATTCCTTAAGCGCTGTTGCTGAAGGACCAACAGGTTACGAAGAGCGTCGCGGTAACGCTGCGCTCGAGAGAATCTCATACAACTGGCAGTCAATGTTGCCAGGCTGGAAAATTGAGTTTCAACCCCAACGAAGCGGTTACTACGGACTGACATTTACCAAGACGAAGACCATCGTGCTTTATGTGCGCCCCTCACAGTCCCAAAGCCACCTAGAGCATGTATTGGCTCATGAAATGGGTCACGCCGTTGATGTGGTAAACCTCAACTACTCTGGTCGGAAGATCTGGCGAGAGGCCCGAGGGCTGTCCGATGCTTCCCCATGGTGGCCAAACAGTGGCGCAAATGACCGCTCCAGTGGGGCTGGCGATTTTGCTGAATCTTTCGCCGCTTGGCAGCTAAGTTCTGCCTATTTTCAAAGTAACTTAGCAGGCTTTCCAAACAGCACACAGATGAAGCTCATCAAAGATCTCTCATATGGCTACAAAGGCTGATTAGCTAGCTCAAGACTCAGCTAATCAGGTGCTTATGCAGCTAGAGTATTAGCTGCATGAAGTACTTAGATAAGATCCTGCGCGCAGGCGACGGCAAGCGACTAAAGCGAGTCCAAAGCATTGTTGAGCCTGTGAACGCGCTAGAAGATGAAATGAAGAAGCTCAGCGACGCTGCCTTGCAGGCAAAGACAGCTGAGTTCAAAAGCCGTATAGAGCAAGGCGCCAGTCTTAACGACATTATGTTTGAAGCATTCGCCGTGGTTCGAGAAGCCGCTTGGCGTGTAATTGGGCAGCGGCATTACGATGTGCAGCTAATGGGTGGAGCAACTCTGCATTGGGGATCTGTAGCAGAGATGAAAACCGGTGAAGGTAAGACTCTCGTGTCTACTCTGCCTGTCTACCTAAATGCTCTTGAGGGCAAGGGTGTGCATGTAATCACCGTCAACGATTACCTTGCATCTCGTGACGCTGAATGGATGGGACAAGTCCATGGTTGGCTGGGACTAACTACAGGACTAGTTGTTCCAGGTAACACTAACTCTGATTTTAAGAAGGCTCAATACAACTCAGATATCACCTACGGCACGAACAATGAGTTTGGCTTTGACTATCTTCGAGACAATATGGCCAAATCTCTAGAGGCGATGACCCAACGTGGCCATAACTTTGCGATTGTTGACGAGATTGACTCGATCTTGATCGACGAAGCTAGAACCCCGTTGATTATAAGCGGGAAGCTGCGAGGTCAAGCAGAGCTATACAGCAGGTTTGCAACGGTAGCGCTCCAACTCCGTAGAGATGTGCACTACGAAGTCGACGAAGAAAAACGCATAGTTTCAATGATGGACGCTGGTATCTCTAAAGTTGAAGAGATTCTAGAAATCGACAACCTATATGATGGCGTCAAGACCGATCTAGTGCACCAGCTGCAGGCAGCGTTGCGTGCCAAGGAGCTGTTCCGAAGAGACAAAGATTACCTAGTGC
>JAHDFH010000002.1:47850-69186 GCA_020628305.1 Acidimicrobiales bacterium
AAACGGTGAGGTGAATATCATCGATGAGTTTACAGGTCGAGTTTTGGCAGGGCGTCGTTGGTCAGATGGCTTACACCAGGCTGTTGAAGCAAAAGAGAAAGTCAGTATCAAAGACGAGCAGCAGACGCTGGCAACAGTTACTCTTCAGAACTATTTCAGAATGTACACAAAGCTTGGCGGTATGACAGGTACAGCTCAGGCTGATGCAGCCGAGTTGGAAACAACCTATGGGTTGGCGGTTGTTCAGATCCCAACGAACAAGCCAATTGCCCGCATGGACCAAGAAGACCTCATCTACAAAACAGAGAAAGCTAAGTTCAACGCCGTTATAGACGACATCACAGAACGCACCAAGCAGTCACAGCCGGTATTGGTCGGTACAGCTTCGGTCGAAAAGTCTGAAGTGCTAAGCGACATGATGACCAAACGAGGCTTAGCACATGAGGTTCTTAATGCTAAAGCCAACTTTAGAGAAGCTGACATTGTTGCCCAAGCTGGTAAACCGGGAGCAATAACCGTTGCAACAAACATGGCTGGACGTGGTGTTGACATAATCTTGGGCGGAAACGCCGAGAAGCTAGCTGAGGCCGACACCAAGGCGGAAGGGCACGAACTAGAATCAGAAGAGGGGCAGGCCTATTACCGCAAGCGTTTCGAGTATTGGACTCCAATTTGTATAGAGGACGCTGCCGAAGTACTTGAAGCTGGCGGACTCTACGTGCTTGGTACCGAACGGCATGAGAGTCGTCGTATCGATAACCAGCTACGTGGCCGAAGTGGCCGTCAGGGAGACCCAGGAGAGAGTAGATTCTATCTTTCGCTCGAAGATGATCTAATGCGCATCTTCGCTACTGGTGCAATGAACTGGGTCATGGATCGAGCGCTTCCGGAAGATGCCCCGATAGAGGCAAAAAT
Organism: Acidimicrobiales bacterium; assembly: GCA_020628305.1. GTDB lineage: Bacteria > Actinomycetota > Acidimicrobiia > Acidimicrobiales > SZUA-35 > JAHDDW01. The sequence continues at coordinate 48,766 of JAHDFH010000002.1, forward strand.
GGTTTCGAAAGGGGTTGAGCGTGCTCAAACCACAGTTGAGCAGAAAAACGCTGAGACCCGAAAGAACGTTCTGAAATACGATGAGGTTTACAACCAGCAGCGCAAGATTATTTACAAGCGCAGAATGCAGATCCTCGAACAGGCAAGCTTGGCCGATGACAGCCTTGAAGCGATAGAGGATACGGCCCAACACCTCGTTGGGACATACTGTATTGAAGAACTCGACGATACCTGGGATACCCACGGCCTTGTCCAAGAGCTCAGGACCTACTGGAAGACCGAACTCACATCTGAGCAGTTAGCAGATCAAGATTCAACCAAAACTATAGTCGCAATGATTGTGGACGAGGGGGAGAAGGTTTACAAACAGCGTGAAGCCCAGTTCGGTGATGAGATGTTCCGCAAAATCGAGCGAGAAGTAATGCTGCAGCTTCTTGATCAACGGTGGAGAGAGCATCTAACAGAGATGGCCCAGCTCCGAGAGGGCATTGGTCTTCGTGGTATCGCACAGCGAGATCCACTTACTGAATGGCAGCGTGAAGGTTTCGAGATGTTCTCAGACATGATGATGGGCTTAAACGTTTCCTACACCAAGTACCTTATGAATATCGAGATTGCAGAGCCAGCAGCTGCTTCATCATCCACCCCAGAGGTTGAGGCAACTGAAGTTTCAGCCAAACAATCTGATGTTGCTCCCGAAGCAGAGTCGGCAACTGATTCTAGTGAGCCATTTGTTAAGAACGAGTGGGATTCAACCCCACGTAACGCTCCTTGTCCTTGTAACTCCGGCAAGAAGTACAAACAATGTCACGGTAAACGAGGTTAAAGCGAGCTCATGTCTGAACTGCGTGACTTACTTGCCGGAGCCAAGGCCAAACTAGGTGAATCAAGAGAGTATCTTGTGGTCGACCGGCTTCAGATGAGACTGCCCCAGCTCGAAACTGAGATGGGGCGGCCAGATCTCTGGGATGACGCTGAGCGGGCAAGAAGTGTTCAAACAGAATTCACAGCAACAAAGGACGATCTCGATCTGTTTGACCGACTGTCGGGCCAAGTCGATGACCTCGAGGCATTAACTGAGCTCTATGAAGAAGAAGGCGAACCTGACCTAGACGTCGAAGCTAGGGCTCTCAGTGTCGAGCTTATGGGAGAGTTTCAACGGCTTGAACTGAGAGCTCTCTTTACAGGCGAATATGATGAGGGCGATGCCATTTGCTCAATCAACTCTGGCGCTGGTGGAACTGAGTCACAAGATTGGGCCGAAATGATGTTCAATATGTACCAGCGGTGGGCAAACAACTCTGGCTATGGGTTTGAAATTAACGACTTACAAAAAGGTCAAGAAGCTGGTATTTCTTCAGTTGAGTTTACTATCCAGGGTCGTCTGGCTTACGGTTGGCTCCAGGCCGAGCGTGGTGTCCACAGGCTGGTGAGAATCTCGCCATTTGATTCTCAAGCCAGACGACACACATCGTTTGCTTCAATGGCAGTACTGCCACATATTCCGGACGCAGCAAGCAAAATTGAGATCGCAGATTCAGATATTCGGGTCGATACCTTCAGAGCTTCCGGTGCTGGTGGGCAGCACATTAACAAAACCGATTCTGCAGTTCGGATTACACACGAACCTACTGGCATTGTAGTTTCATGTCAGAATCAACGAAGTCAACATCAGAACAAAGAAGTCTGTATGGAAATGTTGGCTACACAGTTACTAGTGCTGGCTCAACAAGAACGAGAGGCGGAGTTATCGGCTCAGGCAGGCGAGTCAAAAAGTGTTGAGTGGGGCAGCCAAATTAGATCCTATGTCTTAGCTCCTTATCAGATGGTGAAAGACGAACGAACTCAGTATCAATCGCCCAGCCCAGATTCCGTCTTGGGGGGCGACGTTGGCGAATTCATGGAAGCTTGGTTACGCTGGCGGCGCTCCGAAGCAACCGCTGCTGAGTAAGGCTGGTTGATGGGTCTTTCGCTTTCGCTTTTTGGGTTGCAGTGGGCAGTGGGATCGCTGTTGTTTCTTTGGGTTAGCACTAGGCACAGGGCGATTGGTTTGGGATATGGGCAGATAACACGCATCTGCTTCGTCGTAATTTTGGTACTGGCTTTAGTCCTTAGCGGGTCACAAGACAATAACTTCCGCGGCTTAAACGCTGTTGTGCTAGTCGCATGCTGTGTTCCGATTGTGCAATCACATTTACGTCGCAAAGTGGGGGTATCCGAACAGACAAAACTCGCTGAGAAGAGGTCGGCTCGGGTTGCCGCAATGACTGGGATAGATCGCCCGGAAGTAGAAAAGGAAGAAGGTTCTGAGTTTAACCCCATCGTTGACCTAGCTGCTCCAGTTATTGGTTTGCTGGGGCTTGCTGTGCTGGGGATGAGCGAAGGAGATCTGCTTGGAACAGCCAGAATCGTTATCGGGGCGCTCTTTATGGGCGCCGTAACCGACGCTATGGCGTTAGGTCACTGGTACTTAGTTCAGCCAGGTCTTGAACGCAAATACTTGCAAGAACTTGTGTATTGGACGACTGCGCTCTGGTTGCCCATCAGTGTCCTTTATTTGCTGGGGGAAGGTATGTTTTCGGTCTTTAGCGGCGCAATTGATGATGGCTACAACGGGCTTCTAGGCTGGTTTTGGGCAGCGTGCGTAGTCACAACCATTGGTCTATTGGTAATGACCATAGTTTCGTTAAAAGAGAAATACTATTCGGCCGTGATGGCCGCAACAGGGTTACTATATCTGGCGATTCTTACTGCTTTTGGAATAGACCTGGTGGCTCGGGCTTTGCTGGTTTAAACTGAAACAACCAACTTGGTATTGGAGTAGTTGATGGCAAGAGCAGTGTGGAATGGCGTTGTGAGTTTTGGTTTGGTCTCGATTCCAGTCAAGCTGTATTCGGCAGTTTCTAAGAAAGCCGTCAAATTCAATCAGATTGACTCAAAGTCTATGAGCCGGATCAAACAGCTTCGTGTCAACTCAGATGGTGATGAAGTCGCCTACGAAGACATTGTGAAAGGCTATGAAGTCGAAAAAGATTCTTATGTGATTCTTTCAGCAGATGAGTTGGCCGCAGTTGCGCCTAAAGCCTCTAGGACAATCGATATTCAGGCCTTTGTCTCAGAATCAGATATTGACCCACTCTATTACGATTCTCCTTATCATCTTGTGCCAGATGAACTTGCACGAAAGCCGTATGCACTCTTGATACAAGCCATGGCTGAGTCCGACAAGGTTGCTATTGCAAAGGTAGTAATGAGGGCCAAAGAGTATCTTGTTGCACTACGCCCCCAAGAAAATACCTTAACAATGTCAACCATGGTTTACGCAGATGAAGTGGTAGCGCCAGCTAGTTTGCCCGGTATGGAAGAAATTGATTTATTTGAGCCGCCAACTGATGCCGAAGTAGCGATGGCAACTCAACTGATTGAATCTCTCACAGCTGAGTTTGATCCAACGGTCTATGCAGATACTTACAGAGATAGCTTGCTGGAAATCATCGCAAAGAAGTCCTCTGGCGAATTAGAAACGGTTGCATCCGCCGAAACCGAGAATGATGCAGCCGTGCTAGATCTCATGGCAGCTCTGCAAGCCAGCGTTGATGCTGCAAAGCACCAGGGGGTCGGCGGCGATGACCAAGATGTGCAATCAGCTTAAGACTGGCGATAGGTCGTGACTGAACGCGTCAAAGTCAATCATGAAGGCTTCGAATTGGAGCTGTCTAATCTGCAGAAGGTCATGTACCCGTCTGTTGCCTTTACTAAAGCAGACTTGATTGACTACTACGCCAGAATAGGTCCAACCATGGTTGAGCATGTAAAGGGTCGTTGTGTAACGACACGTCGCTGGCCAGACGGAATAGACGGGCAGACTTGGTTTCAAAAAAACTGTCCCGAACCGCATCCAGACTGGATAAAGACTACATCAGGCCCACAACACTCAGAACCGGTGAATTACTGCGTCATAGACAATACTGCCGGGCTAGTCTGGTTGGCTAATCTCGCAGCGATTGAAATTCATCTTCCAATGGCTTTGTCAACCAAGACAGACAATCCCAATTTTCTGGTATTTGACCTTGACCCTGGCCCTGGTACAGATTTGAGCACTTGTTGTAAGGTGGCATTGGAAGTCGCTGAATTGCTTAAGGCTTTGAATCTAGAGTCCTATCCAAAGACATCTGGGCAAAAGGGCTTGCAGCTATATGTTCCGCTTAACACCACTACGGTTACTCAAGAACAGGCCTCAACATTCGCACGAAGCGTGGCTGAACTGCTGTCAGCAAAGCACCCAGATCTCATCACGGCCAACATGGGCAAAGCGCATCGCACTTCTAAGGTCCTTATTGACTGGTCGCAGAACTCGACCCACAAGACAACTGTTGGAGTTTACTCTCTGCGAGCCACTCCAACTCCACAAGTTTCAACGCCAGTGACATGGCAAGAAGTAGAGCAGGGATCTGAAGACTTTAGTGAGCTAATTTTCAGCCCTAGACAAGTGTTGCAACGAGTAGAGGTCCATGGAGATATTTTCAAAGATGTGCTGCAACACACACAGCAACTTCCAGCATTAGGCTAGTTCCACACCTGCAAGACATTTCTAACCTAAGCTTTCAGCTTGTATGGTTACCTTTGCATCAATTCCAACAACCAAAGACTCATCAGCCGAAGTCACAGCAACTGACCGACTCGTCTACGCCGATCAGCTAAGTAAACTTCCAGCCAAACTCGCTCAAGTGGCAACTTCCCAAGGCTTTAAAGCTAAACCAGGAGATACTCTCGTTCTGCCTTCGTCAACTACTGGCAAGGTTGAAGTCCTCGTTGGATTGGGCGCAAAGAGCGAGGTGTCGCTAGAGACCCTCAGAAAAGCGTCGCATTCTTATGCCAAAGCGGTAGCAAAGCATCAAGTTATTTCGACCAAATTGGCGATGGCTGGCACAAGATTAGACAAAGCCGCATCGGTAAGGGCTGTTGCAGAAGCGATCCAGTTGGCAACTTACGTATACGACGCACGTAAGGGCTTGGCGTATGAACCAAGTGAAGGCATTGAACGAGTCGAACTGGTAACAAAGGTTGCAGATGCTGAAGATGAACTAGCTAAGGCCGCTAAAGTGGCCGATTCTGTTTCGTTGGCACGAGACCTTGGTAACGAGCCAGGTGGCAACCTGACACCTGAAGCATTTGCGAGCGTGGCAGAAGACATTGCGGCAAGCTCTGGCCTGGATGTAGAAGTCTGGGACAAGGACCGAATCCAAGCAGAAAAACTTGGGGGAGTTCTGGCGGTTAACCAGGGTTCAAGTTATGAGCCCAGGCTAGTAAAGTTGTCCTACAAGCCAGAAAACGCTGATGCTCACGTTGTTTTGGTAGGTAAAGGAATCACCTTCGATTCAGGTGGGTTATCGCTGAAGACGCCGAAAGGCATGCAAACAATGAAAATTGACATGGCTGGTGGAGCGGCCGTCTTAGCCACCATGTCGAACTTGGCAAAACTGGGCTGTCCGATTGCCGTCACGGGGATAATTCCACTGACCGATAACATGACTGGCGGCTACGCCCAACGACCTGGAGATGTTTTCACAGCCAGAAACGGGAAAACGGTTGAGGTGCTAAATACAGATGCGGAGGGAAGACTCATATTGGCCGATGGGCTTTCGCTTGCCTCTGAACTTAAACCAGATGCAATCCTTGATATCGCAACTCTCACAGGCTCGGCCTCAGTTGCTTTGGGAACCGCCTATGCTGCGGTGATGAGCACCGACGCACAGTTAACAGCTCGTTTGTTTAAGTCGTGTGAGAAAACCGGGGAAAAGATGTGGGAGCTGCCCCTGCCACAAGAGTACCGTCCCCAGTTGGATTCGTTTGTGGCAGATGTCAAGAACATCGGATCTGGAGCCTATGGCGGCACATCAATTGCAGGCCTATTCCTCAAAGAATTTGTTGATGCAGAATCATGGCTTCACATAGACCTTGGCCTCTCAGCTTTTGCAGAGTCTGCCAAGGGGATCCAACCCAAAGGCGCAACTGGCTTTGCCGTTAGAAGCCTCACGCAGTTACTCTGCGACTGGTAAAGATCTCGTGTTTGCGTTTCAGGGTGGTGGTTAGCAAGCTCTGTTGGGAAGTATTTAGGATTGGGACCCGGAGCGCAAACCGTAGTTCGTTTGCCTCCAAAGCTGCAAGACCGAATCGTTCAGAGCGCTTTATGGAACGCCACAAAGGGCCGTTAGCTCCTGCTCTGTGACCAAGTCCAAGAGATCTCGATAGTTCAATACAATTAACCCAATACGGACCCTGCTCTGTCTCGTACTTACGGTAGAGCTGTCTTAGTAGCAGTACTGTGGTTGGCCCAATAATAGGGAGCCAAAAGTCCTCAAAATACTGATGATAGAGGGGGTATGTGGGGGCTGAACCTGTTGTAGCAAACTCGGCTCTAATGAGTAGGTCAGTGAATGGAAATGAGTTTTCGATGTGGTTACTTGGTGTTGATTGATGATTCATAGCTGGTGAAGCATCTTCATGGGGCGTTTGCTCACATTTTTTCTAAAGAGCTCCTAAAAATGTCGATACATAGGACCGGCAGGTATTTAGATGCGAAGGCGGCGTTTGTTGATGACCCCAACAGGCTTAAAAATCAGAGCAAAGCTAGCAATAACACTAGTATTTGCGATGCTCCTATCAGTTGTCAGTTTTGCGGCTAGCCAAAGCTCAGTCGCAGCGCATTCTCAGGACACCATGTACGTCAGCGGGCATGGCTGGGGACATGGTCGGGGTATGGGTCAATATGGTGCTCTTGGATACGCCCAGCAGGGATGGAGCTCGACGCAAATTTTAAACCACTACTATTCCAATACCGTTTCGGGTCAGGTCCCCAACAACGCATCAGTCGACAAAAATGCAGTGCGAGTAAACCTCCAATACATGGCGAATCTCTCAACTACGGTGGACCTTGGATCGGGAAGCCTGGTGTTGAAAAACTCAGCCGGATCAACTATCCAAACAATTACAGGCCAAGCAGTGCGTCTTACCAAAAATGGTAGTGGCTATGACCTGTACACCGGCAGTGCCTGTGGTGCTAGTTTCACGAAAGTCAGCACACTCAATCACAGCGTAGTGCAAGTTCATGCGAGCTCTTCAGCGTCAGATAGAGACGGGTTGCTAGAGGTCTGCTCTAATTCGCAGTCAGTTTGGGTGGAAGGTTTTGTTCAGACAGCCACATCATCTTCTGGTTACCAGCGAACTGTTAACGTTGTTAATGCTGAGCAGTACTTACGTGGCGTTGTACCAAATGAATCACCAGCTTACTGGGACATGGCCGCACTGGAAGCACAGTCAGTAGCAGCCAGATCCTATCTCATGGCTGGAGATACTAGGTTTCAACCCTATGCCGATACTTGTGACACAGCCCAGTGCCAGGTTTATGATGGCGTGTACACCACTCGAGGTGGATACTTGCGTGCGGCAACCCAGAGCAGAACCAACACAGCGATCGAGAACACCACAGGAATTGTTCGACTTCACAGCAATGGCTCAATTGCCCGTACCGAGTTTTCTTCCTCTACCGGTGGGCACACTGTTCAAGGAGAGTTCCCAGCAGTAGTTGATGCTGGCGACTCAGTAAGCTCCAACCCTAACCATGATTGGGAAACCGAAGTTGATCTAGCAGAGCTTGATGACTATGGCCGGGGCAGGGCAATCACTGTAAGAGTAGTTGAGCGAAACGGTCTTGGAGAAGATGGGGGACGTGCAACTAAGGTTGAATACGTTTTTCCAAGTTCGACAATTACAGTAACCGGAAATCAAACTCGTTTGGATTTTGGTCTTAAGTCTGACTGGTTTAGCTTTGCTGATAATCCTGAGTTTGAAGAATCAGATGAAGACAAGTATGTCAGGCAGTCGTTTGCTACTTTCTTGGGGCAACAACCAACAGACTCACAAATGAACACCTGGAGAGCAAAGTTGGAGGCTTCAGGTAAGAAAGCCGTTGCGTTGGAACTTGCAAAGAGTGACCACTTCTCGGGCAGTCTCATCAACGAGATATATGTTTCAGCTTTGGGTAGAGCATCCGATGCTAAGGGGCGTGCCTACTGGCTAAGCCAGATGAATTCTGGTGTAGCGTTTGAAGAGATTGGTATCTATTTCTACGGCTCTGCGGAGTACTATAAGATCTCAGGCAGCACTCCCGAGAAGTTCGTCGACAACTTATACAGGGATCTTCTCCTCAGAGAGTCTGATGCTAAAGGCCGGGCTTACTGGGTCGGTCAAATGCGGTCTGGTACCTTGGACCAATCTGGAGTAGTCGAGTTCTTCTACGAGTCAGCCGAATCTCAATATACGCGAGCACAGCTTCTCTACAAAGCAGTGATGGGTGAGAAGGCGACTTCAGCCAAGGCATGGACCTACTCAAAACGCCTTGACTCTGTCGGGGATGTTGAGCTGGCGGCTGAAATGGCGTCCGCTGAAGCTGGATTTATTTCCTAGTCTTTATTACCTTCTCCTCACAAACAGGGGCCAAACAGTGATAGTTTTTCACAGATGGAAATATCCGCTGAATTAGCTGAAGCTCCGGTTTTTGTGGCAGGACACAACGGGATGGTGGGCTCTGCCTTAGTGCGCCGGCTCGAAACGAGCGGCTTTAAGAATATTCTCACTGTGGATCGTAGCGCTCTTGATTTGCGAGATCAGAGCGCCGTCAACGACTGGTTTGCCGCGAACAGGCCAAGTTATGTGTATCTCGCTGCTGGTACGGTCGGTGGAATCTTCGCCAACTCAACTCGACAGGGCGAGTTCCTGTACGACAACTTGATGATCCATTCAACGGTTCTTGAAGCCAGCCGCAAAACCAAGGTTGAGAAACTGCTCTATTTGGGTTCCTCTTGCATCTATCCACGTGAATCTCCGCAACCAATAGCTGAGGATCAGTTGCTGCGAGGACGCTTGGAACCCACCAACGAAGGTTATGCAATTGCTAAGATCGCTGGTATCAAGATGTGCGAGTTTTACCGCAAGCAATATGGCTGCGACTTCATTACAGCGATGCCGACTAACCTGTACGGGCCGAATGACAATTTCGACCCAGAGCATTCACACGTGTTGCCAGCATTGCTCCGCAAGTTCCACGAGTCCAAGACCTCAGGAGACAATTCTGTGACCATTTGGGGCTCAGGATCGCCAAAACGAGAATTTATGCACGTCGACGATTTAGCAGATGCCTGCTTGTTTTTAATGCAGAACTATTCTGAGGCAACTCACGTCAATATCGGGACAGGTGTTGACATCTCGATAGCTGATCTTGCGTATCTGATGCGTAGCATAATCAATCCGAAGGCAGAAGTCAGTTTCGATGCTTCAATGCCTGATGGTATGCCTCGAAAGCTGCTTGATGTGTCAAAATTGTCTGCCCTCGGCTGGAAATCATCGGTCACCCTCGAAGAAGGCATAGCGCAGACATATGACTGGTTTGGTCAAAACGTCGACCAAGCTAGAGGGATCTAAGTGGCTGGAATAATTGGGTTCGTTCCACCGAGGTATGGCCCAGACGTGGTTGGTGGAGCTGAAGCCGTCATTGCAGAGGCAGCGCATGGGCTTGCTGAACGTGGTTACAAAGTAGAGATTCTTACCACCTGCGCCAAAGACCATTACACGTGGGCAAATCACTATGCCCCAGGTGAAGAGTGGGTAGACAACCTATGTGTTCGTCGCTTTCCAGTAGAGATTGACCCTAAGGCGAAAAATCGAGACATCATTGGACACCGCATCCTCGCAGGAGAGAATGTTTCATTGCAGGATCAGCAACTATGGGCCAATGACAGCCTGAGAAGTTCTGAACTCTGGCACTATATTTCGAACAACGGTGAGCGCTACAGGGCGTTGGTTTATGCCCCTTATCAGTTCTGGACAACATACGCTGTGTCGCAAATCTATTCACATAAATCACTCTTGATGCCGTGCTTGCATGATGAGCCAGAGGCATATCTGGAAATCTACAAGCCAGTGATTGAAGGCGCCGCTGGAGTCTGGTTCTTGACCGACCCAGAGCGAGATCTTGCGAACAAGATCTTTGCAGTGCCAAATAGTTCAGAAGTTGTTGGGGCAGCAGTGGATGTCCCAACAAGCTACGATCCTGTAGCCTTTCGTAGCAAATTTGGGATTAACGAGCCCTTCCTATATTTTGCTGGTCGTCGAGAATGGGGTAAAGGCTGGACACAACTTGTTGAGGCTTTTGCTAAGGCTAACGTTACTGATTTAAAGCTCGTAACCTCGGGCGTGGGGGAGGTTACCGCTCCGCCGGAAGTACTGTCTAGAATCGTGGATATCGGCTTCATCTCAGATGATGATCGTAACTCAGCAATGGCAGCCGCAGTGGCCTATGTCCAGCCCAGCGACAGGGAAAGTTTCTCACGAACTGTGCTTGAGGCATGGTTGGCAGGCACCCCAGTGATCGCAAATGGTCGTTCAGACGTTGTGGCATGGCACATCGATCGTTCTAAAGCGGGTTTCTACTACAACACAGAGTCAGAATTTGTCGAGGCGATTAGGGTCTTTGCCGAAAACCCAGTTGCTGCCAAAGAATTGGCTCAATCAGGAAGACAGTATGTTCTGCAGAACTATCAGTGGCCGACTGTACTAGACAATATGGAACGGACGCTGAAGGCATGGTTTCCAGAAGAGCAAGGTGGCTAGATGAAAGAACTGATGGTCACTCCCTACGCTCCCTACCGAGATGGCATAGCTAGCTATTCGGTTCAGGAAGTACGTTCGAAGATCGCTGAAGGTGCGTTTGTTGAGGTGGTTTCTCCCAAGCCATCGGCTGCTCAGCACAATCTGGAGCTTGGCAACAGCACAGGGTTGCGAGGACTGGCTGAACTGGCAGAGGAGTTTGACCAGATCACAGTTCAGTTCTATCCGGAGCTGCTGTTTGGAACTACCCGAAATCGCATCGGGCGAATCTTGGTTTGGCACCGTCTACAAAAACTGGCAAGTTCAAAGCCTGTTGAGCTGAGAGTGCATGAGATCACGTACTCAAGTTTTGAGCGCTCAAGGCTTGAAAGGCGGGCTGCTCAAAGAGTGATGAACTCAGCTGCGGCCATAAGAGTTCATACGAAGGCTGAGAAGAAACTTTTGGTGGAAGCCTTAGATCTCGATTCGGCCACTGTGGACTTGGTTGAACATGGTCAATACTTCGAACCCATTGCTAAGCTTGGCAAAAGGCAAGCTCGGGAATACTTGAACCTTCCTCAAGATAAAAAGATCTTCGCCTGTCTCGGATTCATACAAGCTCACAAAGGTTTCGATAAGGCTATTGCTGCTCATAGCTGTCTCGACGGTGATGGATCCGCACTCTACATCGTAGGTTCTAGCCGAGTAGATGCACCAGATTTGGTGGCCTATGCAGACCTGCTGGGCGAGCTAGCAGCAGACAACCCGGGAGTTGAGTATCGCAGGCAGTTTTTATCTGATTACGATTTTGATGCATGGCTCATCGCTGCTGACTGCGTGGTATTGCCATACCGGGAGATCTGGTCATCTGGAGTGCTGGAGCGAGCGAAACTCATTGGAACCCCTGTAATTGTTTCGGCCGTTGGCGGGCTGGCTGACCAAGCAACCAAGAACACTATAGTTTGTGATAGCGAGATTCAGCTGGTTAAGGCAATGGCTTCGGTGAGTGAAATAGAATTGGTTGGAGACAATAGTGAAAAGTGAGACCTTGTCAGCTGAAGATTTGGCTGCAGAGATTCGAGATCGAGCTGAGACATCGAGTGTCTATGTTGGGGGCTCAGGCACAAAGGGGCTGTATCAGATGGCTTCATTGGCTAGACCCTCTGCCGATTCACCAAGCCGACTGAAGCGCAAACTCAAAATGTCTATTCTCCGGCTAATTAACTGGCAAATCGATCCCGTTGCTGACCAGGTAACTGGATTACAGCGTGCCACTACCGAAGCAGTCCAAGATCTAGAAAGCCGAATCGAGAAACTTGAAGGCCACAATTAAGTCGGAAAGTTAGCCAATTTGAAGCAAGCTGAACGGCCTAGAGGCTAAGATCTGATTCAGATGAGAATATTAGTTACAGGTGGGCTTGGATTTATTGGCTCAGCTTTAGTCCGGGCTCTAGCCTCAGACCGCCGCCACAATGTACTGAATCTTGACAAGGTGTCATACGCTTCAACTTTTTCTTCAACCCAAAGCGTTGAGGAGAATTCTAATTACTCCTTTGTCAAATGTGACCTGTTGGACGCTGCTGGCCTCAATGGAGTCTTTGAAGACTTTAGACCGGAAGCTGTCATGCACTTGGCAGCAGAGTCGCACGTTGATCGATCAATTGATGGTCCCGAAAACTTCTTGCAAGCCAATGTTGTTGGGACTTTTAACCTGCTAGAAGCAGCGCGGAAGCATCAAGTTGAAAGATTTGTACATGTATCCACTGACGAAGTGTTTGGCTCCCTCGAGCTAACAGACGCCCCTTTTGATGAAGCAACCCCTTACAGCCCACGATCACCTTACTCTGCTACAAAGGCAGCCTCAGATCACTTGGCCAGAGCTTGGGCAGAGACTTACGATGTCCCCGTGTTAGTCACGAATTGTTCGAATAATTATGGACCTTTCCAATTTCCTGAGAAGCTGATTCCTCTCATGACGATCAAAGCCCTGGCTGGTGAGCCTCTACCTGTTTATGGCAACGGAGAGAACGTGCGTGACTGGCTCTATGTGGATGACCATGTTAAAGCGCTGGTCTCAGTACTCGAATCAGGGACCTTGGGTGACACATACCTTATTGGTGGGCACAACGAACGTAAGAACATTGAAATAGTCCGTAGTCTCTGCGCTGTTTTAGAGAGTGCACGATCTCAAAGTCTAGAGCTACCATACGGCCATCCGTGTGAAGACTTAATTACTTACGTTGATGACAGGCCAGGCCATGATCAGCGCTATGCAATCGATCCGACTAAGCTTTCCTGCGAGCTTGGCTGGAAGCCCGAGTATGATTTTGAGAGTGGCTTAGAAAAAACTGTTAGATGGTACATAGCCAATCAGAGCTGGTGGCAGCCAATTCTTGAAGCCCAGCAGGCTACAACTCGCATTGGAACCTTGGTTAACAATGGGTGATTTGATAGCAATTGAAGTGAACTCCGTGTCTAAAGAGTTCAAGAAACATACTGAACCAGCAAAAACCCTTAAAGAAAGGGTCATTACTTGGCGCAAGTCTGAGACCTCTACTTTTCATGCCTTAACTGATGTATCTTTCAACGTTGCGGTTGGAGAGTCGATTGGAATCTTAGGTCACAATGGAAGCGGCAAATCTACTTTGCTGAAGACGATTGCCGGGACAATTCGGCCGTCGACGGGGTCAGTAAGAGTTCGAGGCAGGCTAGCTGCGCTGCTAGAACTCGGTGCTGGGTTTCACCCAGATCTTACCGGGCGAGAGAACGTCTATCTAAATGGCTCGGTGTTGGGCTTCTCCCGGGAGCAGATCGATGAGATATTCGACGAAATCGTCGAGTTCTCCGAGCTCGGAGACTTCATCCATACTCAGGTCAAACACTATTCTTCTGGGATGTACGCTCGGTTGGGGTTCGCCGTAGCCATAAACTTGCAGCCAGATGTGTTGCTAGTCGATGAGGTGCTGGCTGTTGGCGACGAGGCCTTTCAGCGTAAATGCATTGCCCGCATCAATGAGTTTCAGCAGAAGCAGAGAACCCTGCTGCTTGTGACCCATTCGCCTGATCAGGTTGCAGATCTTTGCGACCGCGCCGTAGTGCTCGATCATGGAAATGCTATCTATGTTGGTGATCCCGTCGAAGCCGTTGAGATTTATCGCCGATCGATTCATGGTGAGAACTACTCTGAACTTAACCTCACAACACATAGCGTGGCCTCTGGTCATAATATTTCGGTCAAAGAGGCTCGAGTTACTTCGGCGGATGGCCCTGGAACCGTCAAACCAGGCATGCCGTTCAGGATTGAGGTGGATCTATTCTCAACAATAGAGACCGACGCTCAACTGCGGATTCTAGTGCACAATCATGAGAATCTAGAGGTTCTCAACCTTGCCTCGGTTGCTTTAACCGGGGAACTGTCAAAGGTCAAATCGGGAGCTCAAACCGTTACCGTCGACATTGCGGCTTCTACGTTGGCCGCTGGGGTCTATGCTGTTTCGTTTCTTGCCACTGACAGAGATGGTGAAGTAGTGCATGCTCAGGTTGAGAAAGCAACCAAGTTTAATGTCGTAGCTGAGAGTCCTGACACTGGCCGAGTATGGGTGAGCGCTGACTTCAGGATCAACAAAACGGCCTAACTATAGGCCTTAGCTTTCAATAGCTGTTAGTCTAAATTCGATGTTGGAAAACACAGCAACAGATATTGAGATGGTAACTGTCGAAGAGCAACTCAGTGTTTATGAGTTGAATCGTTCGAACGCATATCGTGTGGCCGGTAAATTGAACTCTGCCTTGGATTGCGAAAGCCTGGTAGTTTTAGATGTCGGGAACCCTCAGCACCCGCTTGATGCTGAACAACTAAGGAACTCATTTAAACGCTATAACGTCACAGTGCTAGATTCGAGTGCCACCAATCAAGCTTCAGTGGTGTGCCTATGTCTCCATGATCTCGAACAACTAGAAAGCGTTCTGGATCTGGCTCGTGGGCTCCAAGAAGTTATTTTATGTCTGCCTTTAGGAAGTCGCCCTGATCAAGCTCCGTGGGTTCGAGCCAACAGAGAAGCCTCATTGGTTCTCGGCAGTACCCATTACAGGGTTAGCGGACTTACTGCGCTGCCAGGGGTTGCGCTTTTGGCCAGATACAGCCAGAAACCCAGCAGTGAAGACCAGACCCTTAGTTTGTCTCAGCGGGTATCTGAGCTGGAGTTCCAACTGCAACATAGTCAAGTAGCTGCAACAGTTGTTGACGACCCCGAGTCGCTTGTTGCGCAACGAGATCTGCGCATAGCTGAACTAGAAAAAAAGCTTGTAGAAGCTGTTCAAGCGGCCTACGTGGCACAGGATTCGTTGCAGGGAGCCTATGCCGAAAAAGCTAGAGCCGATGGCGTTGCTGAAGAACTCCACCAAGTTAAGGGGATTCAGGACCAAGAGATTGCTAGCCTGCTGAAAGAGTTAGAGCAACGTCCAAGCGGCTTCAAGGCAAAGTTTCGTAGAACGGCAGTTGGATCGTTGTTGGCATTCACAACCCGTCCTTTGCGGCGTGTGCTCGCCAAAGCATAGGTGTAGGAGAAACTGTGACCGTTGTTGAAAGCACTGACATACCAGAGGTCAAGAAAGTACTACCGAAGCGGTTTGGGGACGAACGGGGATACTTCTCTGAAGTCTATAACGCTAAAGTCTTTGAATCTGAGATTGCACCCGGGGTGGCATTCTCACAAGATAACGAATCATTATCGTCAGCCACTGGGACAATTAGAGGGCTCCACTTTCAAGCTGGACTGTATGCACAGGGCAAGTTAGTGCGCGTACTCGCAGGAAGCCTTCTAGATGTTGCAGTTGATCTTCGCCAAAGCTCACCGACCTTTGGCCAGAGCATTGCGGTGACGCTGTCTGCCGCCGCTGGTGATCAACTATGGATACCAGCAGGCTTTGCCCACGGTTTTTGTACTTTAGAGCCAAACACTGTGATTGGCTATAAGGCCTCAGGATTTTATGACCCAGAATCTGATCGCACTCTTGCTTGGGACGACCCTGATCTGTCCATTAACTGGCCGGAAGTTGCAGACTCGGAGACACTTTCAGCTAAAGATGCCGTTGGGCTGAAGCTCGCAGAGTTGCAGGAGAGAGGCGATCTTTTTGAGTAGGCAAAGCACGGTTTTGGTCACGGGCGCAGGCGGACAGCTTGCAACAGAGTTGGCTAGGGCAGATTGGGCTGATGATTTCAACGTCATAGCTCTCGGAATTGAAGACCTAGATATTACTTCTGCTGTATCGGTAGCAAAGGCCTTGGAACAACATTCTCCTTCTGTTGTAGTGAATGCAGCTGCGTTTACTGCTGTTGACGCAGCTGAAGAGCAGCGAGAGTTGGCTCGAGCTGTCAATGTTGGAGGTGTGCACAACCTTGTGCAAGCTTGCCAGGAGACTGACGCAGGTTTGATTCATGTGTCCACCGACTACGTGTTCGATGGTCAAGGGCTACGGGCCACAAATCCAGATGCCTATCTCGAAACCGATACGCCCAATCCCGTCAATTTTTATGGGCAAACAAAACTAGATTCAGAATACGCCGCCCTTGCGCTTGAGAAATCTGTAGTACTACGTACCTCTTGGGTATATTCAGCGATCGGGCACAACTTCGTCAAAACGATGATTCGTCTTGCTAAGGAAGGAAAGGAGCTTGGTGTGGTTCATGACCAGCTTGGCTGTCCAACGTCTGCAGCTGATCTGGCCTCCGCTATTGTTAGTATCTGTCAGGCAGAGATGGTCCACAGAGGGCTTTTCCATTGTGCTTCGCCAACGACAGCGTCTTGGTGGGATCTGGCTGACTCGGCCGTCAGGATGTATGGGGTTGATCACATCATCGATCAAATAACTACAGAAGAGTATCCTCTGCCTGCAAAGCGTCCTCTGGATACAAGGCTCGATTGCTCATCATTAAGACAAAGCTACGGAATTCAACTGCGACCGTGGCAAGAAGCACTTGATGAAGTGGTTTCTGAACTCATCGAGAAAGGTTTTTAGAAATGAAAGGCATCATTCTCGCCGGCGGTACTGGCACCCGTCTACATCCTGTGACGCAAGCTGTCTCGAAACAGCTTTGTCCAGTGTACGACAAGCCAATGATTTACTATCCGCTCACTTCTTTGATCGATGCCGGAATTAGAGACGTTCTGATTATCACAACTCCTGAGGATTATCTAGACTTCCAAAACCTCCTCGGAGATGGTTCACAGTGGGGCATCTCCCTCAGCTACGAATCGCAGCCTTCGCCCGATGGGCTGGCCCAGGCCTTCATAATTGGAGAAGACTTCATTGGGCGAGACCCAGCGGCTCTCATCCTAGGGGACAATCTTTTCTTCGGGGCAGGCTTCTCTGCCGTTTGTAACTCTGCACGCCTTGACTTAAAAGGAGCGTCGGTATTCGCATCCCAAGTTCAAGATCCCGAACGCTATGGCGTAGTTGAATTCGATGGCAATGGCCGAGCCATATCAATAGAGGAAAAACCCGAACTTCCTAAATCGAGGTGGGCCGTCACGGGGCTGTACTTCTATGACAATTCAGTCGTAGAGAGAGCAAAATCAATAGCGCCATCTTCGCGCGGTGAACTTGAGATTACAGACCTTAACAGAACCTACTTAGATGATGGAACTCTGAACGTTGAGTGTTTGCCACGTGGGGTTGCTTGGCTAGATACCGGGACATTCGAGTCGATGATGGCAGCGTCAGACTTTGTGCGAGTTCTACAACAACGCCAGAATACCAAGCTTGGCTGCGTCGAAGAAGCAGTCTGGCGTCAAGGTTGGATTGACTCAGGTCAATTGATTGATCTTGCAACACCCCTCAAGAAGAGCGGCTACGGTCAGTACTTAGAAGAGCTTGTACTTTAAAGCTCTTCTCCTAGGTTGGCCTCTAGTCGAGAGAACACTTTGAAACCAAGATAGACGCTTATTACCGCAAGAGCTGCAGGATAAGCTAAGTTGCCAAGATACCAGCTGGTGTCTTGCATCAAGATGTCAAAGACCCAGTCGCCCTGTTCAGGGATTGTCCCGTCGCCATTGACTCGTTCAAAATTGCCAGGATTGTAAAGTACCCGTTGGAAGAGAGTAACCAGTGGTGTTATGGGATTAAGCATTCCAAGTCGGTCGCCCAAGAAAGAATCATAGCCAAGCGAATCAGCGACAAACGAGAATGGATAGACAATCGGCGTGAACCAGAAAAGCACGAGCATGCCTAGCTCGAGAAAGTGCTGTACATCTCTAAAGTAGACGTTGAGAGCAGATAGCAATAGCCCGAACCCTGCGCCGAGTGCAACCAGGATGAGGAGTGCTGGAAAGACTAGCCACAACATGGACCATTCTGGTGAAAGTTGAAACACTGCAAGAGCTGCGAAAAGGATGATGGTCTGAAAGCAGAAAGTAATGAAGTTAGCGCAGATAGCAGCGATCGGCAAGATCTCACGAGGGAACCAGACCTTCTGTACTAGGGCTGCGTTGCCGGTGATAGAGGTTGTTGCAGCTGTAAGTCCAACTGAGAAAAGGTTAAAAGGCAAGAGGGCAGCTAGGAGGTAGATGGCAAAATACTGAATGTCGGCGTTACGAATAATGAAACCGAAAACCACCGAAAAAATAGCTAGGTAGAGCAGAGGGTTTAAAAGTGACCAGAAGAACCCAATTATGGAGTCTTTGTAGCGAACCTTGAGCTCTCGTCTTGCAAGGTTAACTAAAAGCTCACGGTAGTCCCAAATGGTGAACACCCTTGACCAAAAGCCGGTTTGCTGGACACCGTTTTCGACTAGTTCTGCTGTTTCTGGAGTAGTTGTAGCCACTGCGCAATGCTAGCAAATATCTCTGAGTAGTGGTTGGTGGATCAGCATAAAACAACCGTTCAGGCAACCGTTTGTAATAGGCTTTCAAAGTGAGGTTCCAAGTCAAAGTTGCAATCGACGCCACGCCGCTGTTAGGCAACAAGAGTGGCGTTGGAGTCATGACCCAAGAGTTGCTTTCGAAAATGGCTGAGCAAACAGCGGTTTCAGCAACAGGTTTCTTGGTTTCACACAGGGGCAGGGATGAGTTACACAGCGAACTTCCTACGGGCATAAGAGCACACCACATGAAGTTCCCTGCAAGGCTTTCTCATCTTTTGTGGGAGAAAGTAGATTGGCCGGTCCTTAAGGGTTTTGACGTCGTTCACGGAACCAACTTTGTAGTGCCACCAAGTCCAGGAAGCGCTGAGCTAGTAACAATTCACGACCTAACCGCCTGGAAGTTTCCTCAGCTGCTATCCGAGCGAAACCAAGGTTTCCCAAGACTCATTGAAAGGTGCTTGGCACGAGGTGCTCATGTGCACGCAGTCTCCAAATATGTAGCAGCGGAAATTGAAGAGTATCTAGGTGTTGCCGAGGACCGCATTTCGGTCATCCATAATGGATCTTCTCCGCCTAGGCCTGGAAATGCAGCGAAGGCGTCTGAAATTGTTGAAGGCGAATTTATCCTAGCAGTAGGTACTATTGAGCCCCGCAAAGATTATCCAACGCTTGTTAGATCTATGGAGCACGTGTGGAACGTCTATCCGGAGCTCAAGCTCGTGATTGCCGGATCAAAGGGCTGGGGCGTACAGCAACTTGATGATGCCGTTAAGCGCTGTTCGAGACCCTCACAGGTAATATTGCCAGGGTTCGTCACGGATTTGCAGAGAGCGAATTTGCTTGCTGCGGCAAAGCTACTTGCATATCCATCGATCTATGAAGGCTTTGGCTTGCCGCTATTAGAAGCCATGTCAGTTGGCCTGCCGGTCGTGGCCAGCCAAATTGGTGCTATCTCTGAAGTTGCGGGTTCCGCTGCTTTGCTCGTGCCCGCAAAGTCCGATACGGCTCTTGCTGGAGCGATGATGGAGATCTTAGAAAGCGAATCAGTTGCTAATCATCTCAAAAAGGCGGGTTATAGGCAGGCTGAAGCGTTTTCGTGGGATTCAGCCATAGAGAAGTTGGTTGCGCTCTACAAGCAACTAGGTAATGATAACCGTGGCTAATTTAGCTGTCTTTGTCGTCGATAGGAACTAGCTATGTCATTTTCTTACGGATCGCTCAAACGTCCACGAAAGATAGTAATTATTGGTGGCGGCCCTGCTGGTGTGTCGTGTGCAACTCACGCCGCACGCCATGGAGCCGAAGTGGTGATCGTTGAATCCGACATCGTTGGGGGAGCAGCACACCTTTTGGACTGTGTGCCGTCTAAGACGATGATTGCCGCCGGTGGCGCCATAAGCGAGATGCGTACAGTCGAAGCTATGGGTCTTGCTAAGGTTGATGTCGAAGTCGACTTCAGCGGGCTGCGGCAACGTATAAAAAACATCGAGTCCACCATGGAAAGCTCGATTGTAGATCTGCTTGGCTCCCAAGGTGTGAGAATTGTCTCCGGCCGCGGCAAACTTATCGGCGAGCATGAAGTTGAAGTTGTGGGAGCAGACGGTACGGAAACTATTACCGCCGATACAATCGTGCTGTCGACTGGAAGTCGACCACGAGTTCCCGATTGGGCTGAAATAGATGGCGACCGAGTGCTTACGACCCGCCAAGCTTACCCACCTCCGGAACTCCCTGAGCATTTGATAGTCGTTGGTTCAGGGGTTACCGGTGTCGAGTTTGTGCACATGTTCAACTCCTTCGGCTCTAAGGTTTCTTTGCTTGTCTCTCGCCAGCAAGTGCTACCAGGCAAAGATCCGGAAGTTGCTGGAGTGTTGGAGCAAAGCTTTGGAGATCGAGGCGTAGACCTGTTGCGCGGT
>JAHDFH010000002.1:69196-113432 GCA_020628305.1 Acidimicrobiales bacterium
GCTTCGAACATTACGAGAACTGCTGACGGAGTAGTAGTAGAGATCGAAGATGGTCGAAAAGTAGAGGGTTCACATGCTTTGTTGGCAATTGGATCCATACCAAACTCGGCCAATCTCGGACTCGAGGAGCTTGGAATCGAGCTTGACCATGGCTATGTAAAGGTCGATCACAACATGCGTTCCAACATCCCGCACATTTATGCAGCAGGCGACCTCTCCGGTAAGCTGCCGCTTTCTTCGGTGGCTACTCGACAGGGCCGCAAAATTGCAGAACACGCTATGGGGCAGCACACTGGCCCTCATACTCACATAGATTATGACAAAGCCGCATCGGCGATTTTTTGCGATCCGGAGGTAGCAGACGTCGGCGTCGCTGAGTCTGAAGCCTTTGCAGAGGGACGTAAAATCCGTGTCACCAAAGTGCCGTTCTCGTCGACTGCGAAAGCCCATATCAATAACGATTCGCGTGGCTTTGTGAAAATTGTTTCAGACCCTGCAACCGGGGTGGTTCTAGGGGGCTCTATCGTTGGCCGACACGCTGCGGAGCTAATATCAATTGTCGCTTTGGCTGTGTCTTCGCAGCTCACTGTAAATGATCTTACTGAGTCTCTGTTCGTTCATCCTGCACTAGCTGAGGCGTTATCAGAAGCAGCCGAGTGATTACTTCACAACAAAGCAGCCGAGTGATTACTTCACAACAAGGATTATGTCGCCACCGCTAACTGAATCTCCTGCTTGAACTCTAATTGACTCAACAGTGCCAGAGGTGTCGCACTCAATATTGTTTTCCATCTTCATGGCCTCAAGGACAGCGACGGTATCTCCAGCTTCTACAGTTTGTCCTTCTTCGACGGTCAGTTTAACGATGGTGCCTTGCATCGGCACTGCGACTTCACCGGATCCACCAGCCGACTTTGTCTTCTTCTTGCTTTTCGCTTTACCTGGCATGTCAGACTCTGGAATCCAAACTGTAGCGTCGAACATCTTTCCATCGAGTTCAATAGCGACTTGCTTGCGGAGCTTAGTCTCTCCCTCGAAATCGCTGTTTCCAAGCTCAGCCTTAACTCCAGATAGGTCAAGGCTATTCTCGACCCACTTTGTGGAGTGGGTGCAACTTTCAAAGTCTGCGTGCTCTAACATCACTATGTTTGCTGGGATTGTGGTCGCAACACCTTCAATAACGAACTCTTTTAAGGCTCTTAGCGTTCTAGAAATCGCAACTTCTCGTGTGTCGCCCCAACAAATGAGCTTGCCAACTAGGTTGTCGTAGTACTGTGAAATCTCGTCTCCAGATTGGTAGCCCCCATCCCAGCGAGTTCCGTAACCAGACGGCGGAATAATCTTTGTGATTTTGCCTGGGGATGGAACGAAGGCACCTTCGGCAGGATCTTCAGCGTTGATGCGGATCTCAATAGCGTGACCCGTTACCTCAACATCTGACTGTTTCATGGGGAGCTTTTCACCTGCAGCGACTCGAAGCTGTAGCTCAACTAGATCGTAGCCAGTTACGATTTCGGTGACGGGGTGCTCTACCTGCAGGCGGGTGTTCATCTCGAGGTAGTAGAAGTCGCCATCCTCGTAAAGAAATTCGACCGTGCCAGCATTGGAGTAGGCGCAACCTTGAGCCACTTTGACGGCGGCTTGACCCATGGCATCGAGTACTTCGGGTGCAATATTTGCAGCTGGTGCTTCTTCGATTAGTTTTTGGTGCCGTCGTTGTACCGAACAGTCTCGTTGGGAAAGGTAAACAGCGTTGCCGTGTTCGTCGCAAATTAACTGAACCTCGACGTGTCGAGGATTGGTTAGATAGCGCTCTAAGTAACATTCATCGCGCCCGAAGTAGGCGGTTGCTTCTCGTTGTGCTGCTTCAAGTGCTTCAGCGGCTTCCTCAGCACGCTCAACCACTTTCATGCCCCGACCACCACCTCCATAGGCTGCTTTAATTGCAACCGGCCAGCCATGCTCTTCGCCAAATGCTATGACCTCTTCAGCTGAGGTTAAGAACTCTGTTTGGCCCGGTACACCGTTAACTCCGACCTTCTCAGCGGCTCCGCGCGCTGAGATTTTGTCACCCATCACCTCGATTGCTTCAGGAGGAGGACCGATGAACTTTATACCTTGCGCAGCTACCGCTCGGGCGAAATCAGCGTTCTCTGAAAAGAAGCCATAGCCAGGGTGAATAGCATCAACGCCGGCGTCGGTAGCGACCTTCAAGATCGCCTCAGTGTTCAGGTAACTCTCGGCTGCGGTCTGGCCGCCAATCGAAAAAGCTTCGTCAGCTAAGCGGACATGTTGGGCCATTGCATCAAGATCGGAATACACAGCAACAGTTGGGATCCCAAGATCCCGACAAGCTCTGATTACACGTACAGCAATTTCGCCACGGTTGGCGATGAGGACTTTATTGAACACGACACTAATCTAGAGTAAATGAAGCCTCCTGTGGCACTAATTGGACCCAAAAATACCAGATTTAGCAATATCAGAATCGTAGATGAGACTGGGTCCACCAACAGCGACCTGCTCAATGCTGAAGAAAACGGCTCTGGAGCTAGGGTCTTGATAGCAAAACATCAAAGCGCAGGCCGAGGTCGTTCTGAGAGAACTTGGCAAGATATCCCCGGTAACTCGCTCCTAATATCAGTAGCTGATCAATATTTACAAGACAAGGTCCACTTGTTACCCATGGTGGCAGGATTAACCATTCTCAACATGTTTGAACGGCTTTGTGAATATCAATTTGATCTTAAGTGGCCAAATGACGTTCTATATCAGCGGCGCAAGATAGCAGGCATTTTGGTGGAGGCCAAAACACGGGCGGACAAGACGCAGGCTGTCATTGGCTGCGGTATAAATCTAAAAGGCAAACCAAGTCCTGAGCTGATGGAAACCGCTACTACCTTTTCACAGGTTTGCGACCTTGAACTGAGTGTCGTGCAAGCAGCTAACTACTTTCTGATTGAGTTAGAAAGTCAGCTTCAGCAACTTCAAAACCGATCTGAAACTGATCTTGTTGACAGCTATCGCTCAAGGTGCTCAACAATTGGCGCTGAGGTACAAGTTGACACAAGCTCAGGGGTGGTCAGTGGAATTGCTCAAGACATAGGCCTTAAGGGGCAATTGCTCGTTAAAACCAGCTCTGGCAGTACAATTGAGGTGTTCTCTGGCGATGCTCACCTGCGGAACAAGAGCTAACTTTTCCGCTTCAGTCGCCGACTTTCTTAGGGTATGTCAAGACGCCTAGTCCCGTTTCTCCTAATTGCATTTTTAGCCTCTGTCTCTCAGGGCTCAATTGCCGCTGCCCAAACGCAGACAACAACCTCAGCCGCACCCACTTCTACGACACAGCAGGCAGCCACCACACAGACTTCAGCTCAAGGTGCCACAAGTAGCAGCACCCAGACCACAGAGTCAACAGTCTTGGGGAGAGAACCAGAAGAAGGTTATGTCGATCCGCTGGTAGGCGAAGGAGGGAGACTGGTTGAAGAGGGTGAGCCAGTAGATCTAGTAGATGAAACGCTTGAGGGCAACCCGAAGTACGGAGGGCAACCGCAGTATCAAGCGCCGCAGATATTGCGAGACAAAGTAAACGAATCAAAAGCACGCTATGAGGAAACTCTCGAAGACTTTACATCTGCGATCCAATTTGTGAAGGATGTGCGGACGGAGATTAAGTTGGTTGAAAATCAGATTGAGCGGCTCGATCAACGTTCTGCAGCTTTGCTGGAACTGGCCGAAGGGATCAGAATCTCTGCTGAAACTCGTGCAGTTACAGACTTTATGATCTACCAACAAGGAGAAACCCTCAGCCCATTGGGTTCTAACGCTACTGTCGCTGAGCTGATGGAGAAGTATTCTATGGATCAGCTGCTAGAAATTGACTCCGAAGAAATCGACGCTTACAACCGTATTCGAGACTCGATAGCTGCCGAGGTTCTCATCCTTGAAGCAGATGCCGAAGCTCTATCAAAGATGGTTGTAAATGCCGAACAGGTAGCAGCGGAGTACCGTATTACCAAAGATCAGGCTCAGATAGAGTTTGAGGCTTTCTCAGCAGGAAGTGAAGTATTCATCTCTGGTGTGGTCTTTCCGATATCAGGCGCCGTCTCGCTTCCGCTCATTGACTCATTCGGTTTCCCCAGAATGCCTGGGACGGCTGATGCTCATTGGCATGAAGGTATAGACATCTTTGCACCTAAAGGGACCCCATTGGTGGCCACAGAATCTGGCACAATCACTCGTGTAGGGTCTGGTCGCCTGGGAGGACTAAAGTTCTGGTTGCAGGGCGATTCAGGAGTCGAATGGTACTACGCTCACTTGCATGCGTTTGCTCCGGGCTTGGCCAATGGTC
This sequence comes from Acidimicrobiales bacterium, assembly GCA_020628305.1. Classification (GTDB taxonomy): domain Bacteria; phylum Actinomycetota; class Acidimicrobiia; order Acidimicrobiales; family SZUA-35; genus JAHDDW01. The sequence goes on from JAHDFH010000002.1 coordinate 73,548, forward strand.
AAAAGGTGGAAGCCGGAGACCTGGTTGGATATGTCGGCGACACCGGCAACGCTGTTGGTACACCTCCGCACCTTCACATGGAAATGCATCCAAATGGGGAGCGCCCAATCAACCCATACCCGTTGCTGGCAATGGTTATAAGAACCGAACAAATCAATGGAATCAATGCCTTTGCTCCGGAACAGATTTACGACTCGTTGAATGTAAGGAACCAGCAATAGGTCTCGAAAGATACTAGAGATAGAATGCAGAACCGCCCAATATGTCTACACCCGTCGCACTAATCATCATCCTTACCCTCATCGCCGGCAATGGTTTTTTTGTAGCGCTTGAATTTGCTTTGGTTGCTGCGGACCGCTCGAAACTCGAAGAGCTTAGTTCTCAGGGCGTCTTCACAGCAAAATCGGCAGTGAAGGTTTTAGAGAAACTTTCATTTCATCTTTCTGGCGCTCAACTCGGAATTACCGTAACCAGTCTTGTCCTTGGTTTCTTAGCCGACTCGGTCGTGCGAGACCTCTTAGCACCGGTTTACAACCGTTTTGATTTTCTCGCAGGGGAGACAGCTTCTATCGTTGTGGCCCTCTTTGTAGCCACAGTTTTTCAGCTTGTCTTTGGTGAATTGATTCCTAAAAACCTGGCGATTGCTAAACCAGAGGCTTTATCTCAAGCCCTTTCACCTGTAGCAAATGTCTTACACGGTATTTTCTCTCCGATCATCTTGTTATTCAACGGAGCAGCCAATGCAATTGTTCGCAAGATTGGGTTAGAACCAAAAGAAGAACTTTCGGAACTTATTGACCTGGAAGACCTTGGTTATCTTGCTCAAGCAAATCATCAGGGCAATACTCTGGAAGCCGATACTGCTGAACTCCTTGCACGGACTGTAAGGTTTGGCGACAAAACAGCCGCTGAAGCACTCAGGCCTCGCCGTGAAGTTGAGGCTGTGGCTGAAAATCTAACCGTGAATGAGTTTCTAGATCACGCTAGAGGGCTGTCTCATTCTCGCTTTCCGGTGATTGCTGACAGCATAGACTCCATAATCGGGCAGATGGACATCTCCACGGCAATAGGTGTCCCGTTTAGCCATAGAGATGATAGAACTGTTGGTCAAGTAATGCGTTCTGCTTTGGTTGTGCCCGAAACAAAAGAGCTTGTTGAAGTTCTAGCGGACTATGCAACTTCTGAAACAGAGCTTGCTGTAGTCGTCGACGAGCACGGTGGTACCGCAGGAATAATCACACTTGAAGATGTCCTAGAAGAGATCATTGGTGAGGTCGATGATGAATATGATGCTGCTGAGCATCTGACTAGGGGTGCTCCTTCAGGCGCATACTACGTTGCAGGTACTCTCCATGCGGATGAGATTCTCGAGGCGACGGGTTTTGAAATGCCCAAAGGTAATTACGAAACAATTGCCGGCTACGTACTCGAAGAGCTTGGCTATATCCCATCACCTGGAGATACTTTCACCAATGACACTTGGCGCGTTGTAGTAACCGAAATGGACACACATCGAGTGGCCACTGTTCAGTTAAAGAAGGTGGGGGAGTCATGAGCCTCTTAGCCGCTTCAGAATTCAACACTACTTTTGTTGTTGTATCGCTTATCGCCTCGACTTTTCTTATTCTTCTCAATGGCGTCTACGTAGCGTATGAGTTTGCCATCATTGCAGCAAAGCGTTCCGAATTTGATGGTGAGAATGTTCAACCAACACGAGCAAATAAGGCAGCGCTCAAGAGTTTAAGTGACCTATCAATGCAGCTAGCAGGAGCTCAGCTAGGTATTACTATTGCTTCCCTGACCCTGGGTAGGGTCGGCGAACCAGCTTTCGAGTCACTCATTGAGCTAGCTCTAGGTTCGTCTGTGTCAAGTGAAGTGTCGCACGTCATTGCCTTTGTTGTGTCCCTGGCGGTCTTCACTTTCTTGCACCTTGTCATTGGTGAGATGGTGCCGAAGAACATTGCTCTGTCAGCTCCTGAAGCCACGTTACGCTGGTTGGTCATTCCTTACCAGATATATCTGTTCATCTTTAGGCCGTTTGCCCAACTACTGAATATGTTGGCAAACTGGGGCTGTCGGGCTGTTGGCATAGAACCACGTGATGAGATTCATACAGCCCATACAGCTACTGAGTTGGCAAAGCTAGTAGATCATTCAACACAAGTCGGAGCCATTGAACAAGACGATGGAGCGTTACTTAAAGATGTTATTGAGTTCTCGATTGCTCCGGTATCGAGAATCACAAAAAGCTTGGATGATCTAGCAACAGCGAGGGTGGGGGTTTCTGCTGCTCATCTTGAGCGAATCTTCGCTACTTCTCAGCAGGCAAGAGTGCCAATCTTTACTGCGGTTGGAACAGAGCTTGTTGGCTACGTTCACGCTCGTGACCTTCTATCAATTCCGCCCGAAGGCTACAGAGATCCAATCCCGGTGGGCCTGATTCGGCAAATGGCTGTTGTATCAGCAGAGCGATCTATGGTGGAGGTGCTTCGGATCATGCGTCGGCTTCGTCGCCAGATTGCGGTTGTTTCTAATGGTGCGGAAACTTTAGGTGTTGTTTCAATTGAAGAGCTTACTCAGCAGCTAGTTCCCTCTATTAAAAGGTGATGTATACTGGTCGTGTGGCGAATTTAGGGGGAAACTTAATCAAAGCTTGCCTCGCTGCTTTACTGATTGGTCTTGTGTTTGCGTCAGCGCCATCGGCGTCCGCTCAATCAGAGTCATCACAAGGAAGGGTCGAACCGGTGCGCACCCCTTCGCAAGCTCAAGAGATTATTGATGTTCTCTCCAAAGAATTAGCAGAATCAACTCAGCAGCTAAAGACCAACGAGACTCTTATGAGCTCAGTTGAAGCAGAAGCCAAGCTTTACCGAGCTGAGCTTGCAGATGAGTCTCGGTCCGCAGCAGCGCCTGCGGTTGACGGCTTTATTTTGTCAGAAAATATCGGTGCTGCTGAGAATGATCCCTCGGCGCAACTACGAGCCCGATTTATAGGCTCAAAGGTGATTGCCGATGATGAAGAGACGATTCGTAAGATTCGCTCAATTCAGTCTAAGCTTGAGACTTCACAGCTGCGATTCGATCTCTTGCAAGCAGACAGTCAAGTGCTTGAGTCGGCTATCTTTGAGACTCAAACGGTCCTTGATCGAGAACAAGCCGTGTTGGGTCGAATATCTGAGCGGGCCATTCATGATCGCGGCAGAGATGGCGCAACCAGGACGCTGGTTGAGAAAATCAATAACGGAGGCCAGCAAGGCTTTTATCTCGCAACCTGTCCAGTCAACGGCCCTCATAACGCAATCGACTCTTGGGGTGCCCCACGTTCCTCAGGTCGGAGCCATCAGGGAATTGACATTATGGCCTCGGTTGGTGTTCCGGTTGTTGCTCCAGTATCAGGGCAAATTGTGCTCGCATGGGGTGGCAATCTAGGTGGCAATGTTTTTAGGCTGACTGGCGACAATGGCGTTTACTACTATGGCGCCCATCTCGATTCTTTTGTTGGTTCATCAAGGCGAGTTGAGGCAGGCGAGCTTGTAGGTTATGTGGGTAAAACCGGCAACGCCCAGTACACAGCACCACATTTGCATTTCGAGATTCGTCCGGGTGGCCGCTCCGCAGCAGCGATAAACCCCACACCAGATTCAGCGGTCGTTTGCGGTGGAGTTGATTCTTCAATCAAATGGCGAGGCTAAGCACCCACCATGTGATAACCGCCGTCGACATGGATGATTGACCCAGTTGTTTGCGGGAACCAGTCTGACAGCAGAGCCGTGCAGGCTTTTGCAACAGCATCAGAGTCTGTAACATCCCAGCCAAGTGGGGCTTTTTTAACCCATTCATCTTCAAAGGCTTTAAAACCTGGAATCGACTTAGCAGCGATGGTCTTGATTGGGCCTGCCGCAATAAGGTTGGATCTAATCTGTTGGGAGCCGAGCTCGCGTGCTAGATACCGGTTGAGTGATTCTAGAGCTGCTTTTGCAACTCCCATCCAGTTATATGCCGGCCAGGCCACGGTTGCATCAAACGTGAGTCCGACGATGGACCCCCCATCAGACATCAGTGGGGTGACTGTATCTGCTAGTGCCCTCAGAGAGTAGCTCGAAACCTCGATAGCTGTTGCAACGTCCTCCCATTCAGCAGCAAAGAAATCGTCACCGAGACAGTTTGGAGGAGCGAATCCAATTGAATGTAAGGCTCCGTCAAGCCGGCCCCATGAGTCCTTAAGTTCGGCTTGAACTGATGCCCGCTGTTGAGCGTCAGTGATATCAAGTTCTAAAACTTTTGCCTCATTTGGGAGTTTTTGAGCGGTTCTTTCTGTTAAACGAAGTCCACGTCCAAAGCCGGTCAGTACGATCTCTGCGCCTTGTTCTTGTGCGTGTTTAGCAACCCCAAAAGCAATCGAGTCATCTGTTAGGACACCTGTGATTAGTAACTTCTTACCTTCTAAAATTCCCATGGCGCAAGTCTATCGGCGCCCAGCGATAGCATGTGCGAAATGAGGTTATTCAATACGGCGTTGCAGCGCTTAGAAGAGCTTGAAGCTGGGGAAGTTGTTGACATCTACACATGCGGGATTACACCGTATGATTCAACTCACATTGGCCACGCAGCTATATTTTTGACTTTCGATATTTTGCAAAGGAGGCTGAGAAGCCTCGGTCACCAAACTCGGTTGGTTAGAAATGTTACCGACATCGACGATGACCTACTCACAAAGGCAGATCAGCTCGGTATCGACTACCAAGACTTAGTTGCCTCTGAGGTCGCAAAGTTAAGAGCTGATTTAGCCTCATTGAATGTATTGCCAAGTTGGAGCGAGCCTATGGCGACTGCTGCTGTTCCAGAGATTATTGAGATAGCTGGTGGACTTTTATCGGATGGGTATGCCTACGAGGTTGAGGGCACAGTTTTCTTTGATGTGACAACTTGGGACGAGTTCGGATCTTTCTCAGGCTATAGCGAACAACAGATGCTGACCTTTGCAGCCGAGCGCGGTGGGTTTCCAGACGATGCTAGAAAACGCAATCCACTCGATTTTATTCTCTGGCAAGCAGCCGCACCCGGTGAGCCAACTTGGGATTCCCCTTGGGGTCCAGGGCGGCCGGGATGGCACATTGAATGTTCAGCTCTGATTAAAAAAGAGTTTGGTGACACTATTGATATTCATGGTGGCGGCAGCGACCTAATATTTCCTCATCATGAGTGTGAGCTAGCGCAAAGTACGGCTGCGTTCTCTAAGCCGTTTGTCAAAATATGGATGCATCAGGCAATGGTGCAAATGGATGGCGAGAAAATGTCTAAGTCTCTTGGAAACATGGACTTTGTGTCTGACCTGGTTAAGGAGTTTGACCCCAGGGCAATAAGAATCGCAATCACTCAGCACCACTACCGAAACAGTTGGGAATGGCATCGAGATCTACCTAACGGGGCAATCTTGAGGTTGGCTAGTTGGGAGGGGTCAATCGGAGGATCATTAGATGAGTCGCTGAGGGAAAAGGTTGGCCTAGCTTTGGATGATGATCTAAACACGCCGAAGGTTTTTGCTTTGATAGACGAAGCAGCGGCTAGCGGAATCGATGTGTCTGATGCGGCTGAGCTAATAGGGATTCCTCTTAACTAAGTGCCATCGAGTCACACGCAGCTGCCTATACTGTGACAATGATTTCAGTTAAGCTCCCTGACGGCTCCTTGCGTGAAGTTGAAGATGGGTCAACCTATGGCGATGTAGCAGCAGCGATTGGATCACGTCTTGCACGCGATGCGGCCATTGCAGTGGCAAACGGACAAGAAGTTGACCTGTCTGCGGCGGTCGGAGACGGAGATGAAGTTTCGATAGTCACGTACAATTCTGAGCTTGGTCTGAAGACGCTACGCCACTCGGCTGCACATATTTTGGCCCAAGCCGTACTGGAACTGTGGCCAGCGGCGACCTTTGCGATTGGACCACCTATTGAGGATGGCTTCTATTATGATTTTGACCTTGGCGATGGGACAACCTTCTCTGACGGAGACCTAGAACGCATCGAAGAGAAAATGCGCGAAATCATAGCTGCTGATCAGCCCTTTGTCCGTACGGTGGTCGATCCCTCAGAAGCCAAAGTTCTTATGCGTGATCACCAATACAAGTTGGAGATCATTGCCGAAGTTGCTAGCGGTCAACGTAAATCGGATTTTGTTGCTGAAGCTTCAGGCAACGAGGTGAGCTTCTACCGCAACTCTGACACTTTCATTGATATGTGCGTAGGACCCCACATCGCCTCTACCTCAAAGCTTCAGCATTTTAAACTCATGCGCTTTAGCGGTTCTTATTGGAGAGGCGATGAAACGGGTCCTAGCTTGCAGCGAATTTATGGGACAGCTTGGGCTACTAAATCGCAGCTAGAAGAACACCTTCACCGGCTAGAAGAAGCTGCCAAGCGAGATCATCGTAAGTTAGGCACGGAACTGGATTTGTTCTCCTTCCCCTCTGAGCTTGGCGGAGGTTTGGCAGTTTGGCACCCTAAAGGTTCAGCCATTCGTAACCTGATGGATAATTACTCGCGTCAACGTCATGAAGATGCTGATTATGAGTTGGTTTATACGCCGCACTTGGCAAATGCAGAGCTTTTCTCAAAATCAGGGCATCTCGACTTTTACGCCGATGGTATGTATCCACCAATGGAGATGGACAACGGCACCTACTACCCAAAGCCAATGAACTGCCCGATGCATGTTCTTATATATAAATCATCGCAACGTTCATACCGGCAGTTGCCTTTGCGACTATTCGAACTAGGAACTGTTTACCGTTATGAGCGTGCTGGGACAATCCACGGTTTGATGAGAACACGTGGGTTTACACAAGATGATTCCCACATCTTTGTCTCACAAGAAGGTCTTGCCGAAGAGCTGGCTAGTTTGCTCAACTTTGTATTGGACGTTTTAGGAGACTTTGGATTTACTGACTTTCAGGCGAAATTGTCAACTCGACCCGAAGGTAAATCGGTTGGAGGCGACGATATCTGGGACCATGCAACCGAAAGTCTTCGAGCTGCACTAACAGAGGCCAACCTAGATTTCAAGATTGATGAGGGTGGTGGCGCCTTCTATGGGCCAAAGATTGACGTAGATGTTAAGGATGCTATCGGTAGATCGTGGCAGCTTTCGACTATTCAAGTGGACTTCAACTTACCTGAACGATTTGATCTTGAATACATTTCACAAGGCGGGGAACGCAAGCGGCCAGTTATGGTTCACCGAGCCTTAATGGGCTCAGTGGAACGTTTCTTTGGCGTTCTAGTAGAACATTATGCTGGTAATTTCCCGCTTTGGCTTGCCCCGGTTCAGGTGAGTATCTTGCCTGTGGCTCAGGCGCATTCAGAGTACGCATTTGAGGTCGCAAGCCAATTGGAGAAATCTGGTTACCGTGTCAGTGTTGATACGGCTTCTGATCCGTTGGGTAAGCGCATCCGTAATGCTAAGGGGCAGAAACACCCTTATGTGCTTGTTGTCGGCGACGATGACGTCGCTGCCAAGACTGTGGGCGTTAACCCTCGAGGTGGAGATGTTGAAAGAGACGTGCCAGTTGAAAAGTTCATTGCGACCCTAGATTCAACTAGGCAAGGCGATTAATGGATTTTATATATGCAGCTTGGCGACTTGGACAACCCAAAGGAACGGCTGCTGATGGAAAGCCCCATGCAGACTTAAAGCCGGCTGCTGGAAGAACTCTCTTTGAAACGATTGAGCAGTCTCAGCTGCCTGAGTCGCAGACTTACATTGTTAAGCGGTTCGAGAACATTTTTGTGCTCCTCAATGTCTATCCCTACACCCCAGGCCACTTGATGGTTTTGCCGAAGACGGCAGTCTCAAAGCTTGAAGAACTAGACGACCAGATTTACCAGGAGCTTTGGTTGGCTGTTAGGCAAGGTGTTGAGGCGGTAACTAAGGCGTTCAGCCCTCATGGGTTGAACGTTGGAGTGAATCAAGGACAAGCTGGGGGAGGATCAATTCCAGATCACCTCCACGTGCACATCGTCCCTCGTTGGTCGGCGGATACCAACTTTATGACCACCACCGCTGCCGCTCGGATTCTGCCAATCTCGTTGGATGACACCTTCGACAGAATCTCCTCGGCTTGGCGAACATAGCCATAACGAGCTAGGATCGAACTATGACTGAACAAGGCGGAACAGAAATGTCTGTAGTCGACGACTTGCCTGAGGACCTGCAGCCAGGCTTAGTCGACTACGAAGACTATTTGTTTCCAAATAACAATCGGCGACGTGTCCCAGGATACTTGTATCTCTCCATTTCAGCAGTTGTTCTATTGCTTTGTATCTACTTCCGAGAGAGCGTCTTTGTAAATCCGGGGGTTATCGTTGCAGCTCTTGGCCTGGGAGTGTTTGGCGCATACAGCATTTTTGCGGGGGTTGATCTAAAGATAGATGAAAGGCAAGCGCTGGCCAAAGCTGTGCCTGCTTTCGGCCATACAGTAGGTCATGCGTCTGCACAAATGTCCTGGCATAGGTCTTTAAGCCTGCCTGTATGGAGAATCTTGCTTTATTCTGCTGAGAATCCGCCTTCTCATAGAGGGTTTGTTGTCGTAGATGCCACTACTGGAGCGGTTTTAGAGGCTATTTCTGAAGAGAACCCCGAGGATTGGAATGAACTAAGTGGCCCTGGCGCTTAGCTTCAACAATCATCTATAATCTTGTTATAGGAATTTTTTGTCCAGTCGAAGGGCAAAGTTTTCCAAGGATTAATTATGGCGGGTTTCAACAGTAAAGTGAGCGCAAAGTCGGTAGGGCTAGAAATATCGCGCAATGTTGTAAGAGCTTGTGTGCTCGGAATTGATGGAGCACTCATTGACTATGCTGAGGCCCCACGCCTCTCTTCTCAAAATCCTGACAGTCTTGTCGGTGTAGATTCAACTATTCGAATCTTATGGGGCGAGCTAAGGCTCGGACGCGATGTCAATGTTGGTGTTTCAGTCGGGTCTCGCTTTTCTGGAGTCGGCAGCGGCCCGGAGATGCACGGATGGCTTGATTCGTTAGAGGCTAAAATCGGCCAGAAGGTTGCTCGTGTGGGAACCCCTAACAGCGGAATATCGTATGCGCCCCTTCTTTATATCCAAGAAGTGAAGAGCTTATTTGTAGATGTAGTCAACTCAGTGAGTCTAGTTGAAGTTGCTCCCATCAGTGTTGCAAGAGTGCTCGGGTACTCAATGAAAGCGAGCTATGAGTTCTCTTCATCAGTAGCGTGGCGAGCTCGAGTTCATTCTGGGGTGGTACTCGAAGCAGTAGCATCTCGTCACGGGAGCTCAACCAGTTTCGTGCAGGTCACTTCTACCGATGGAGTGGCTCGACCAATTGCGAATCTCAGTGGCTATTACCTGGATGAAAAAATCCTCGCTCAACATAGCCTGACGTTATCGAAATTAGCAGTGTCGCTGGGGGCCGCCATTGGAGCCCGTGCTGATCGAAAACTTAGCGATCTAGGTCGCATTATTGACATCAGACAGGCAGAACAGAATGCTTTAGGTCCAACGTACGTTTCAACGACGTCCGATGTCCCAGTCGAGGTAATCGATCTCGATGAGCCAGTTCAAGCAGGAGAGCTAGCACCGGCGATGCCTCCGCAGAGCAATGCCTGGCCAGTCTCTGGAGAAGTTCAAGCCGTAGCCTCACCGGTGCAGCTTGCACCACTTCCTGAATACGGTGCGCCAAATGCAACGCCTGACGTTGCATTTATTGATCTCACCGGGGACTCGGATTTAGCAGCGCCCAGTGTTCCTCCGGCAAGTAATATGCTACCAACGTATGCAGATGTTCTCAGAATGCCTCCTATGCCAGCGGAGAGTACGAGACTTGACAACCCAGTTCTCAGTCCAGAGATGTTAGCGGCCGCTGCCACAAAGCGGTCAAAGACCTTAAACCCTATGACGCTAGTTAATACGGTCTCAGAGGACTCAATTGTTAAGGTTCTTGTATGGCTAGTGGCTGGAGTAATAGGTTTGTTCTTGCTGTTAATCCTATTTGGATAGCCTAGAGCACATCTAATCTCTGGTCGAACTACACTCGAAGGGCACCCAATAGATAAGGGCCGACAATGTTCGACGGAAACTTTAGAGAAGCATTTGATGCATCAGTTAAGCCGGTAGCAGCAGTTCTGACTAGGTTGCATCTTTCTCCAGATGTGCTCACGTGCTTTGGAGTGTTAATGGCCGGTGCTACAGCGTGGGTCCTTTCACAAGGGCGCTTTTGGTTGGGATTCGTTTTGCTGGTTGCAACAGGTCTTGGGGATGCCCTGGACGGAGCTGTAGCGCACGCAACAGGTAAGGCATCGGTTCGGGGAGCTTATTTCGATTCAGTAGCTGACAGGCTGAGCGACGCACTTCTGTTGCTGGGGCTTGGCTGGTACTATGCGGCTGGCGATACTCCAGAGTTAGCTTTGTTGCCCTTTGGGATCTATGTGGCAGCGTCACTTGTTTCATACCAAAGAGCAAAAGCGGAATCTCTTGGATTCGATGCCAAGGGCGGGCTGATGGAACGAGGGGAGCGGTTTATTGTTTTAGGGGTTGGGTTTGTTTTCAATTCGATTCTCGACTGGGTTCTACTGCTGATGCTGGTCCTCACGATTGTGACTGCCCTGTTGCGGTTCCGTAAAGTCTGGCTTCAAGCAACACACGTTCGTCAGCTAGCTGAATAACTTGATGTCAAAACCTAAGCGTATCCTGTCCATCTCAGCTGCAATCGCTCGAACACTCGAATCGAACACTTCACGATCTTTGCTGGTTTTTCTTGCTGAAAGAGTTGGACCAAAACTAATGGCCGAGAAGTTGGAGATCCTAAAGCAGAATATTTCGGTTGTGGATCCGACGTTGAGTCCAGGCCAAGTTCATAGCGCTGCAACGCAAGGGCTCGGTAGCTACGCTCGTTATTGGTATGAGACGTTTAATCTTCGAGACAAGAGCCCCAAGGAGCTCGAACAGCGCTTCAGTGTCGAGGGGTACCAACACATTGAGCAATCTATTGAGGCAGGAAGTGGGCCGATCTTAGCCTTGCCACATATGGGAGGCTGGGAGTGGGGGGCTGCTTGGCTTGATCGATCAGCAGGACAAGACGTGGTTGCAGTGGCAGAAGTGCTGGAGCCATATGATGTCTATGAGTGGTTTGTGGAGTTACGGCAAGGCTACGGCGTCGACGTTATTGGGCTTGAGCCTGGTTCGTTCTCTAAACTCACCAAGGCTGTCAAGTCAAAAAAAGTTATCTGCTTGCTATGTGATCGCTCAATTTCGGGATCGGGAATCGAAGTAGAGTTCTTTGGAAAAACTACCAAAGTTCCAGCAGGTCCGGCGACACTTTCGATCAGAACTGGAGCGCCGATTCTCCCCACAGCTGTTTATTTCACAGACACAGGCTTTCATGCTGTTGTCCGTGAACCTCTGGTCAAAGATCCTAACCTCAAAGGCGCTGAAGCAATTACTGAGCTCACTCAAAGAGTGACTGGAGTAATCGAAGAACTCATATCAAATGCCCCTAATCAGTGGCATGTTCTCGAGCCAATTTGGTCATAGCAAGATTTTCTAGCTAACTTTAACATTGTGCATGTCGGATTAATCTGCCCTTACAGTCTCTCAATTGCAGGGGGAGTACAAGCCCAAGTGATGGGAATGGCCAGAAACTTGAGACGCAAAGGAGTGGATGCAAAGGTGCTTGCGCCTTGTGATGGACGTCCGGCTGAGTCTTGGGTCTTTCCTTTAGGTAAATCCGTTCCGTACGCCCAGAACGGGTCGCTTGCGCCTGTGGCCCCAGACCCGGCAGCTCAACTGCGTATTTTGGCTGCCATTCGAGACGAACGTTTCGATGTGCTTCACATTCACGAACCTTTGGTGCCGGGCCCAAGCCTGACCGCTCTTGTGATGCAGAGTGTTCCAATGGTCGGAACCTTCCACGTAAGTGGGGAAGTAAAAGCCTATCGGTGGCTGAAGCCGGCCGCCAAAAGGCTCGCCAGGCGACTAGCTTTATCTGTTGCGGTTAGTGACGAAGCAGCAGCAATGGCTAAGCGCTCACTTGATATTGAGTGTGAGATTCTCTTCAACGCAGTAGAACTTCAGGACCTACCCTTGAAGACCCATGTGGGAAAACCTCATCGCGTGTTTTTTGTTGGTAGGCATGAACCTAGAAAAGGCCTAAGTGTATTGCTAGAAGCCTTTAGCGCACTGCCTAAGGAGTTTGAACTAAGAATTGCCGGTCAAGGTCCTGAAACTGAGAAACTTAAAAACGAGTATCGGGATTTGCGAAATATTGTTTGGCTTGGAGCCATTGAAGAGGCAGAAAAGGCACAAGAGTTAGCCGATGCGGAAATCTTTGTTGCACCTTCTCTGGGAGGAGAAAGCTTCGGGATAGTCCTGCTAGAGGCAATGGCCGCCGGCGTGAAGCTCGTAGTGAGCGACTTAGAGGCTTACGCCTCGGTCACCAACGGGCAAGAATGTGCAGCACTGTTTTCAACCGGGGACTCAGTTTCTCTACAAAATGCTCTGCTCGCAGCTGTGGAGAATCCTGACAAGGCACAGCAACGGGTGGATAATGGGAGGGCTAGAGTGAGCGAATTCTCCATGGATCGGCTGACTGAGGCCTATATAGATTGTTACCAAAGAGCTATTTCGTTAGCCAATAATTGATTCTAGGCGTTGGGGTTGTAGTCTAGGAAGGTGTTTAGCTATGCCGAAGAGCAGAGTGAGAGGATTCCGAAGCAGCGGGTTCATGTTTTTTTGATCACTACTTTGGTTATTGCTTTACCCGTGATGCTGTTGCTGGCCATGTTAGTGCTACTGACTGGTTCAGGTTGGCTTATTTTTGGTTTGATTCTCGTCCCTGTGATCGTCGCCGGCTACCTTTTCATGAGCGCTAAGGACCGGGTGGATCCGGTTCTGGAATCGCTCAATGCTGTTGCCAGTGAGTATAGTGACAATCCTCGGTTTCATAACTTAGTAGAGTCGTTGTCGCTCGAAGTGGGGGTTATAGAACCCGAATGCTATGTCATTGAAGACAACGCAGTTAACGGTTTGGCTCTTAAAGAAGACCGGAGAAATGTGGTCGTGCTCACAACTGGAGCGCTGGAGACATTCGGACTGGCCCAGGCTGAAGGCTTCATAGCAGAGCTGATGGTTAGACTTGCCAATGGCAGTGCGGATGACTCAACCTTTGCTTACTCGTTGTTTGGCTTGAGATTTGTTGACTCTGGGAGCCCAGAGTTCTTGAAACGCTATGCGCAATGGGCAACCGGAGTTATTATCGGGGACGATGACAGAGAGTTGCTCGCTGATAGACAAGCAGTTCTTCTGACTAGCTATCCGCCGGGTTTGACCGCAGCTCTGAACAAGGCCCTCGACGGCGGGTTTGTGCCAAAGTCTGCAACCAAAGGCAATGACTATCTGTGGGTAGTGCCTCCAACAACTGACTCGGCCGCAATGACGCCTAAAGCGGCTAAGGCTGGCTTAGGGCTGAGGGTCGATGTGTTGGCAAGCGACATTTAATTTCGCCCCACTAGTTGCTAGCATGAAGCTATGACGGAAACAGACCGAACTGCCCCAACCGCCAGCGTTAAGCGTGGACTTGCTGAGATGCTTAAGGGTGGTGTGATTATGGACGTAGTCACACCAGAACAGGCCAAGATCGCCCAAGATGCTGGAGCTGTAGCCGTTATGGCCCTGGAGCGGGTCCCTGCCGACATCCGTGTTGACGGCGGTGTGGCGCGCATGAGTGATCCCGAAATGATTGAAGGAATCCAGGCTGTTACATCAATTCCGGTCATGGCTAAAGCAAGAATTGGTCACTTTGTAGAAGCCCAGATATTGCAGAGCTTGGGGGTTGATTACATCGATGAATCCGAAGTGCTCACCCCAGCTGATGAAACCCACCACATTGATAAGTTTGCTTTCGATGTTCCCTTTGTTTGTGGGGCAACTAATCTAGGCGAGGCGCTTCGCCGAATCGCTGAGGGCGCATGTTTGATTCGCTCAAAGGGCGAAGCCGGGACTGGCAACATCGTTGAGGCTGTTCGACATTTGCGATCAATACAGGGCGACATCAAGAAGATAGCTGCTGCAAATGATGAAGCTGAGTTGTTTGATTGGGCGAAGCAGTTGCAGGCTCCGCTTTCTTTGGTTCAAGAAATTGCAGACACAGGACGCCTTCCCGTTCCAATGTTCTGTGCTGGTGGTATAGCTACTCCAGCTGATGCAGCTATGGCGATGCAACTTGGTGCGGAGTCAGTGTTTGTTGGATCAGGCATCTTTAAGAGTGCTGAACCTGCACCTCGAGCAAAGGCAGTTGTTGAGGCTACCACTCACTACAACAACCCTGACATAGTTGCTAAAGTGAGTCGTGGTTTGGGTGAGCCAATGACTGGTATCGGGATGGACCAGATAGACGTCCGGCTCGCAGAACGTGGCTGGTAGCAGCCCTCCTAGAGTCGGTGTTCTGGCCCTTCAGGGGGCCTACGCAGCACATATTGAGTCGTTTCGAAGAGTCAAGAATGAAGTACGTGCCGTTGAGGTTCGCAATAGTGGTGATCTAGCTGAGTGTGATGCCCTGGTAATTCCAGGTGGGGAGTCAACAGTGATCTCCAAACTAATCACTTCTGCTGGAATGAAAAGTTCTTTGTCTGAGTTTGTTGCTGACCGCCCGGTCTGGGGAACATGTGCTGGCATGATCCTACTTAGCTCTGCTGCCTCTGATGCAGAGGAAGTGATTAGGTTTGGGGCCATTGACATTGAAGTGGTAAGAAACGCCTACGGTCGACAATTGGATTCGTTTGAAACCGAGCTAGAGATCTCACCGGTTGGAATGTTTAACGCAGTGTTTATTAGAGCACCTGCGGTTTCGGCCGTAGGTGAAGCTGTCGAGGTCCTAGGTTGGGATATGAGCCATCCAAGCTTGGCAGCTTCTATCAATTCAGGCTATTCAGATACTGGAATACCGGTAGCTTTGCAGTCGGGCAACGTATTGGTGACTTCATTTCATCCCGAGCTGACAGATAACTATGCTCTGCACGAATATTTCTTAACCCTAATCTAGAAGACTGCGAACATTTGTTCGGGTTTTGTTCGGAAATGTCAGAGCTTCATAATATGATCTAATTTCTGCGAACACATGTTTGTTTTGAGTGAGGAATTAGATGCCAACAGTTGATATTCAATCATTAAAAAACATTTCATCAAGTGGAGTCTCTTTAAAGCAATTGCAGTCTGCTGTTGCTCCAACTTCTTTAAAATCTCAGAGTCGCATAGCTGTTCATGGGGTATTTGAAAACTGTTTTTCTAAAGGATTGGTCGAAGGTTCGGTTGTTGGCATAACAGGCTCTGGAGCTAGAAGCCTGGGGTTTGGCCTAATCGGTTCGATTGTAAACAAGCAGTGGACTTGTTTGCTTGGCTTCAAGAGTTTAGGTATTAGGGCAGTATCTGAAGCAGGAATCGATTTACAGCAAACTTTAGTTGTCAGGGGTCTGAATTCTCAAAATCAAGTGCGGGTGATTTCAGAGTGCGTTGAGGCGACTCAGGTCGTGGCCATTGAGCTAGAAAATAGAGTCAAGCCTGCTGATGCTCGAATTGTGCAGCGCAAATTACTCAACTCAGGAGGTCTGCTTATAGTAGTGGGCAATCAATTTAGTTGGCCAGCTGGTGTTGACTATACGATCCATAACAGTTCAGTGAGGTGGCAAGGTGTAGAGCAAGGGCATGGCAGAATCTCACAACTAAATTATGAAGTCTCAATTTCTGGCAAGCGCTCCAGCGGTCCTCAACTGATTAAGCGGTTTGAAAAAAATGCTCAAGGTTTTGCTGATGTCGCGTAACGAGCAGCTTGCTGTCAGGGTTATTTTTATTGCGGTTGATCATTGGCCTTTGATTGCTTTAAAGAGGTCACTCGATTTGCCAATTGCTGTGGTGAAAGCTGGTCATGTCATTGATGTGTCACCCGTGGCTCAAAAAGTTAAGGTCGGGATGACTCAACGCACTGCTTTAGCAAAGTTGCCGAGGCTAGAAATTGTTGAACAAGATGAGGCAGCTGAGTTCAAGCTATTTGAGTCAGTAATTTCTGTAGTAGAGAACCTAACGCCTTGGGTTACAGCTTGTCAGCCAGGTGAAATGTTCCTGCCAGCCTTAACCCCTGCAAGATTTTATGGCTCAGAAAAACAAGCAGTAAAGCAACTTTTAGGAGCAGTCAAAGAAGAGCTAAGGCTGCTAAGCCCTGATTATCCGCAAGCATGCCGTATTGGTGTCAGTGAAGGGCAATTTGCGGCTTCTTTGGCTGCGAAGCTTGCAAAGCCAGGGGATATGAGAGTAATCCCGAAAGGCCGTGCTTTGGAGTCTCTTGCGCATTGGCCAATAGCAACTTTAGGAGATCCGAAACTTACAAGGACGCTATTCCAGCTAGGCATTACCACATTAGGTCAGTGGGCTAAGTTGAAACCGGGCGATGTGTTAGGACGATTTGGTTCTGAGGCAGCTTTGCTTCATCAGAAAGCACGAGGGTTAGAGGTCGCTTCAGCTCGCCAACTAGAGCAGCCTAAAGACTTGACCCAGGAGTGGATATTTGAAACCCCGGCCATGGATGTCTCTAGCTGTAGATTGCCGGCTTTAGCATTAGCTCAAGACTTAGTTAAGGATTTGCAAGCTCGTGGCCTGAGTTGTGTTCGCTTGCATATTGCTTGTGAATCTGAAAACTCCGAAACCCATGAGCGTTATTGGCAGTTTCAAAAATTGCGGCTAAGTGCTGAAGAAATAACGAAACGTGTGACTTGGCAAGTGGAGTCTTGGCTTGGTTGTTCGGATCGTCCCTCTGCTGGTATTCGGCGTCTTGGGATTGCTGCTGATCAAATCATGGCAGCAGCTGGTACACAACTCAGTTTTTGGGGTGTGGAGCCTACATTGGCTGATGCTGTTAAGCGTTTAATCCCTCGACTGGGGGCAGCAGTTGGTGAAAGCAATGTTATAAGGCCTGTACTAAAAGGAGGTGTCGGTCCTTATGAACAGTTCGAATTTATACCTGCTAATACCTGCGATGTTGAGAGTCCCTTGCAACCGGATGCGTCGGTTGAACAACCTTGGCCCGGTGCGGTGGGGGCGCCATCTCCAAGTTATGTCTCAGCTCCCGGAAATCTAGAGGTTGAAGTAATTTCTGCAACCGAACAAGCGGTTCAGGTTTCAGGGAGAGGCCAGTTGGACTATCAGCCGAGATGGTTAAAAATCAATAATCGCAATGAGTCGATTGTTAAGTGGGCTGGCCCATGGTTAGACAGTCGTAAATGGTGGCTAGATGATCCTATTAGACATGCTCGCTTGCAAGTAGTGACAGCTCGGTCAGCTTATCTATTAGTGGTATCTAAGGGTCGCTGGTATCTCGAAGCGAGCTATTTATAGAGGAGATTAATGGATAAGTACGTGCCTTACGCGGAACTACATTGTCATTCAAATTTCAGCTTTCTCGATGGTGCTTCCAGCCCAGAGGCGTTGGTAGAAGAAGCCGTAAGGCTTGAACTGCAAGCTTTGGCGCTGTGCGATCATAACGGTTTCTATGGGGTTGTTAAGTTTGCAGAGGCTGCTAAAAAGCACTCTTTAAAGACGGTCTTTGGTGCAGAGTTAACAGTTGATCTGTTAGATCATCAACAGTCTCAGAAAGACCCTGATGGGACTCATTTGCTGATCCTCTGTAGAAATGCTGAAGGTTATTCCTCTTTAAGTAGGGTGATCTCTCATGCCCAGCTCCAAGGTGAGAAGGGGGCGCCTAGACTCTCCATGTCGCAGCTGAGCGGCTTTGTTTCGCCTGCTGAGTTTAATAACTGGTTGGTCTTAACGGGGTGTCGTAAAGGGCTTGTGCCTCTTGCTCTGCAAACTGGAGGACTAAATGCAGCTAGAAAAGCTTTGGCCGAGTTAACTGCGGTATTTGGTTCTGAAAATGTGGTTGCTGAGCTTTGGGACCATAACATGCCGTATGACTCTGAACGCAATGAAAGTATTTATCAGCTAAGCCTTGAAGCCTCTATTAGATGTGTTGCAACCAACAACGTTCACTACGCAAACCTTTCAGCTCGTAACCTGGCCATGTCAATGGCAGCGGTTAGAGCGCGATCATCGTTGACAGACATGCAGGGTTGGCTTCCTGCTGCGGCTAGTGCGTATATGCGATCCGGAATTGAACAGCATCAACGGTTTCGACGTTTTCCGGGGGTCGTTCAAACAGCAGCTGAGCTTGGATCAGAATGTGCCTTTGACTTGTCATTGATAGCTCCGAAATTACCTCCATATGATGGAACTAACGGCCTGAGTGAGATCGACTTCATTACTAAACTTGCCCACGATGGGGCTTTGAATTTATATGGCGATCGAGGAGCCCGTCCGCAGGCTTGGCAACAAATCTCTCACGAGCTAAACGTTATTAAGAAGTTAAACTTCGCTGGCTACTTTTTGATCGTGTGGGATATCGTCCAATTCTGCAACAACAATAATATTTACTGTCAAGGGCGCGGTTCTGCTGCTAATTCTGCTGTTTGTTATGTGCTTGGCATAACAAAAGCGGATGCGGTTGGCCTCAACCTTTTATTTGAAAGGTTTCTTTCATCAGAAAGAGACGGTCCGCCAGATATTGATTTGGACATCGAGTCTGACCGTAGGGATGAAGTAATCCAATATGTGTACAAAAAGTACGGTCGGCACTATGCGGCCCAAGTGGCTAATGTGATCACATACAAAGCTAAGTCCGCTGTGCGTGATGCGGCAAAAGCTTTGGGCTATAGCAGTGGACAACAAGATGCGTATTCAAAAGCGGTAAGTCGCTGGTCGAGTGTTGAAATTGCTTCTGAACTACCTAGAGATGTGATTGAGTTGGCCGCCGAGTTTGAAACCTTGCCGCGACATCTTGGGATTCACACTGGTGGCATGGTCATTTGTGATCGTCCAATAATTGAGGTATGCCCCGTGGAGAAAGCTCGAATGGAGCAAAGAACAGTTCTGCAATGGGACAAAGAGGACTGTGCGTCGGCTGGTCTGGTGAAATTTGATCTACTTGGTTTAGGAATGCTCTCCGCTCTACATTTGAGCGTTGATGAGATCGAAGCTAATCTTGGCACGCCAATAGACCTTGCGCTCATTCCTCAAGAAGAAGCTGTCTATAACATGTTGTGTAGAGCTGATACGGTTGGTGTGTTTCAGGTCGAGTCCAGAGCGCAAATGTCTACTCTGCCGCGCTTGAAACCTAGAACCTTTTATGACCTAGTAATAGAAATTGCTTTGATTAGGCCAGGGCCTATCCAAGGCGGCTCGGTTCATCCGTATTTGCGAAGGCGGGCTGGCGTCGAACCTGTAACTTATCTACATCCTTTACTTAAGCCAGCGCTAGAAAAAACTTTAGGTGTGCCGCTATTTCAAGAACAGCTCATGCAGATTGCCATAGACGTTGCTGGGTTCTCAGCAGCTGATGCTGATGAGCTTCGCCAAGCTATGGCGGCTAAACGCTCTAGGGAACGCATGGAAGCATTGAAACTGCGGCTATTTGAAGGAATGGATAAGAACAAAATATCAGATGAGATCAAGGCGGAGATTTGGGACAAACTTGCTGCCTTTGCCGATTTTGGCTTCCCTGAGAGCCACTCAATAAGTTTTGCATATTTAGTTTACGCATCCTCTTGGTTAAAGCTGCACTATCCAGCAGCTTTTTGTGTGGGGCTGCTTAATTCTCAACCTATGGGCTTTTACTCACCGCATTCCTTGGTGCAAGATGCAGCGCGCCATGGGGTTCAAACTTTGCGAGCTTGTGTTAATTCATCTAGTGCGCAGTCCAAGTTAGAAGCCATTAGGGGCGAACAGGAACCTGATCTGGAGTATAAAGAGAAACTTAATCCACCGTTAGGGGATCAGGATAAACATGACGTTCTCAGTGAATTAGCCGAATGTAGGTTGGACAAAAAGTGGGCTGTTCGCTTAGGGCTAGATTACGTTCAAGGTGTGGGTGCAGATTTGGCTGCTGAAATTCAAGCAGCACAACCTTACCGCGACCTAGAAGATTTTATGCGCAGGATTAAGCCATCTGCCTCTGTGGCAGAGGCATTGGCAAGTGCCGGCGCATTTAGGGTTTTGGATAAGGATCGCCGGCAAGCGTTGTGGAGGGTGGGTGCTTTGCAGGGCGCTAGCTCAACCAAGCTTGAAGGAATAGTTACTGGATTGGCTGTTCCGGAGCTCCCCAAGCAATCAGAACTAGACATAGCAGCATGCGATTTGATAAACACCGGAATTGCGGTTGAGGGACACCCAACCAAGTTCTACAGAAACCAACTAGATCGAATGGGGGTTACAAAAGCCAGCGATCTTGCATTTCATGTAGCTGCAAAAGTGGCGGTAGCTGGTGTAGTTACTCATAAGCAGCGACCCCCAACAGCTGGAGGGATAACGTTTATGACTTTAGAAGATGAATCTGGTTTGATGAACATCGTGGTATCGCCGGGGTGTTGGGTACGGCATGGGACAGTTTTGGACAATCACCGAGTCTTGATAGTAAATGGTCGTTATGAGCGAACTGGCGCTGTTGTAAATGTTGTGGCTGAGAAAATTCGAGGCTTGCAAGTTGAGCAGGTGCCGCCCAGTAGAGATTTCCATTGACCCACCCGCTACAGGGTGTTCAGGTTTTGTTAAGTTGCGGAGACAATGAACTCATTTGTGTATTTTGTTGGTGTAGCCTGTTAGGCATGGCCAGCAATATCCGTGTTATTAAGCGGCTCTCGAGCATTGCCGTGGTAACAATTTGTCTGTCGCTGGTTATTGCTGCGGCTGCTGTTGCTGCGATCCCTCAGATCGTTTCGCTTTCTGGCATCGTGGAATCTGAACGTGCGCCAATTGAAATGCGTCCTCTGGCTATTCGATCATCTATCTACTCATCAGATGGGGAACTCGTAACCTTTCTCAGTGAAGAAGAAAACCGTCAGATAATTGACCTAGAAAATATCCCACAGGATGTTATAACTACAATCCTTGCCTCAGAAGACGCAAACTTTTATGAACACAACGGTATCAGTTTGCGCGGCATGGCTCGAGCTGGCCTGAAGGATCTTATCGAGGGTGGCATTGCCGAAGGTGGATCAACAATCACCCAACAGCTAATTAAGAATGCCGTGCTTTCTGCAGAACAGTCGGGGGAGCGAAAAGGCCAAGAAATTCTCCTCGCCATGCAGCTAGAAACAGAATGGACCAAAGATCAGATTCTTGAACGCTACCTCAATACTGTTTACTTTGGGTCTGGAGCTTATGGTGTAGAAGCAGCAGCCGAAACTTATTGGGGTTATGAAGGCGCTGAAGACTTGACTATGTGTGACGCCACATTATTAGCAGCAATGATCCCAAACCCTACTCAGTACGACCCCACTCGTTTTCAAGACGAAGCACGTAATCGGCGTAGCGTGGTGATTAACCGCTTGCTATCTGTCGGCAAGATGACCGACACAGAGGCCGAAGACTGTCGCACATCGCCACTACCTGTGCAGCGACAAAAACCGGTAGACACTCAGCCGACTAATTACTTCACTGAGGAAGTTCTACAACTGCTTCTAAAAGATCCAACCTTCTTAGGGGGCGAGTCCCAGCAAGAGCGTTTCGACATGGTCTATGAACAGGGCCTCAAGATCTTCACAACGCTAGACCCAGTAGCTCAGGCAGCAGCGGAAGAGGCACAAGAGAATTTCGTGCCTCGTAACGCCGAAGGGTATACAGCGGCGCTCGTTTCGGTCGATAGCCATACCGGAGCTGTGCGAGCAGTCGTCGGTGGTCCTGGGTTCCGAGAGGAAAAATTTAACATTGCTACGCAGGGAGCTCAGCAGCCAGGCTCGACCATGAAGACCTTTGTCCTTGCTGCACTATTTGAATCCGGGTATGTTCCAACCGATACGGTTCGGGCCGACAGTCCATGTACCTTCAGAACTCCAGGAGGTGAGAATTACACGGTTCGAAGCGCTGGTGGTTCTGGGCGGCAAACTATTGCTTCGGTTACGAGATCTTCTTATAACTGTCCTTTCTTAAGACTTGGCCAAGTAATTGGGAATGACACGGTTATAGATACAACGCGTAGGCTTGGGATTTCAAATATCCCAGACGAGGCCGCAGCGTTTGTGTCGTTACCTTTGGGAGTGCTCGATCTTATTCCTCTTGAAGTTGCCGGCGCATATGCGTCTTTTCCCAATGATGGCGAGTTCAATAAGCCATGGTTTATTGAACGCATCGAAGATGCACAGGGCAACACGATTTATGAGCACGAACCTAATCCAAGTAAGGCGATCTCAGCTAACTCGGCTCGACTCATAACTGAAATTCTGAGACAGAACGTAACACGCGAAGCTGGAAACGGGACTGGACGTAGGGCTCAGGTCGTTCTTGAAGACGGTACTGAGCATGTCGTTGCTGGCAAGACAGGTACCACAAATGACAACGTAAGCGCCTGGTTTGCTGGCTACACCGATTACCTGACAACTGTTGTGTGGGTAGGACATCCTGACGGAAACCTTACAGTCAACCCCGCCTCGCTGAATCGAGACGCCTATAACGTGCCTGAATATTGCTGCATCAGCAGGGCCGAAGGTGGCCTCGCTGCCGCTCCCATCTTCGATTACTACATGGAAATTGTCCATGAAGGGCTAGAACCGAGACCATTCGCTCAGGCGGAGAACCTTCAAGGTCGCAGAAGTCAGTTCCTACAGACAGCCGAGGAGATAACCCGCTTCTGTGACGGGGTGATCGAAGGTCAAGAGGCTCCAATTCCAGGCCAATCCGTCGATCTGGACGGTGATGGCATCAATGACTGTTTGGTACCTAGAAGTGTTCCCGAGCCAGAAGGTCCTGTTATCGAAGAGCCTCCCGTCGACGGGGGTGTGGGAGCTCCACCAACCGTGCCTGCTACAACAACTGCCACGACCAGCCCGACAACTGGTGCTACGCCGGCTCCCACTGCAGCGCCGACAACGGCTGCACCCACAACTCCGGCTCCAACGACTATTCCACCAGCAGGCCCAACCCTGCTCGTTACTGCCCCAGCTCCAACAATTGTGCCAAGCTCTGCTTCAACCCTTCCGCCACTTTTATTTGAACCACTAGTGCCATTCGGAGTAGAGTAGCTCAATGCTGGTTGACTCTCAAAGCGCAATATTTGAACTTCAAAACTTTGACATAGAGCTAGACAGCGTCCGCAAGCGGGTGACAGATCACCCTTTGAATGGTGAGATTAAGCTTGCAGATGAAGAGTTGAATGTAGCTTCACAAGATCTAGAGCAGTTAGAGCGCGATAACTCAGTATTGGATCAGACAATCAAGCGCAATAAAGGTGAACTAGAAAGTCTTCGAAGCTCCAAAGAAGCAACTTCAGCCAAAGTCTATGACGGATCTGTAACATCCCAGCGAGAGCTAGAGTCCATTCAAAAATCGGTGGAGTTTGCAGCAGCGCAAATTGATGATCTTGAGACTGTTCAGCTCGAAACTATGGAGCAGCAAGACGTCTTGCAAACAAAGTTGGCCCAGGCATCTGCGGACGTAGAAAAGCTTAAACTAGCTAAAGGTCAATTGTTGAAGCAGCTAGAGCAGGACACACAACTTGCAGAACAAGAACTGGTGATGCTTGAATCAAAGCGCACCAAGCTCGCTGCACAAGTGGAGAGTGCTGTGCTCCAAGCTTATGATCAGATGAGAGCGAATTCGATAAAAAATCCGGTGGCTAAGGTCGAAGGCGGTATGTGCTCGGGCTGTAACATGGCTCTCGCAGCGGTAAACCTAGACCGAGTAAAGCGCTCCGACGGTACAAGCCCCGAGGTTTGTGACGAGTGCGGCCGCATGCTCTTTAGCTGAGATGCTTTTATGGTTCATGGTTGTGGCGCCAATCATCGTCGCTGAAGTTTTCCAGTCGCCCAGATTAGATTACCGTTTAGTTGCAGCAGGGGCGGTCACGCCAGCTTTGCTCTCCTTCGTGAGCTTTGGGCGTGTTACTCACAGCCTGGTTTTCTGGTTGCTGATTTTGTCTGCGGTGATGTTGGCAACGATAGGCCAGCGGCTCCTACGGCGGCGACTTTTGGGAATCCCTATCGGCGGTTTGCTTCATCTAGTCCTCGATGGTGTTTGGTCCTATGACGAAACACTTTTATGGCCGATCCTGGGTGCAGATCTAGATTTGCTCGTAAGCCCTGAGGTGGAACGAGCCTCCACCATGTTCTTGCTTGAATTCCTAGCCGTTGGTTTAGCCGCGTGGGCAGCCAGGCGCTATGGACTGGATTCACAAGAAGGGCGGACCAGCTTTTGGGCAACGGGCCGACTACCTAGATTGAGATAGGCCAAGTGGTGAGTTGTCCTATAGGCGGGGTTCTGTTCTCGCTATGCGATTGGTAACCATCCATCTTTGCGGCCTACCAGAGGGTTGAGCCAAAGACTCAGGCGAACAGCCTGCCCTCTATATGGCCTTGCTCCGAGCGGGGTTTACCTAGCCGACCTGGTTACCCAGATCGCTGGTGCGCTCTTACCGCACCGTTTCACCCTTACCTCTCAAAGAGAGGCGGTCTATTCTCTGTGGCACTTTCCTGCAAGTCACCTTGACTGGCCGTTAACCAGCGCCCTGTTCTATGGAGCCCCGACCTTCCTCAACAAGCGCTAACTTGCTGCGGTTACCCGGACAACTCACCGACTTCAGGTTACTATGGCACCGTGGAAAACCAGCAAACTGAGTTATGGACAAAAGCTATTGATGGCGTCGAGGCGGGCAAGTCTTTGTCTTCTGGCCAAGCTCGACAGCTATTCCTGGATGTTTTCGAGGGTGATGTTCCAGACTCTGCTCTCGCTGGTTTGCTCGTAGCTTTGAAGGCCCGAGGTTATAGAGCTTCTGAGCTTCATGGCTTTTCTGAAGCGATGTTAGAAGTTGCGCTTGAGATTCCAATCCCTGCTGGATGTATAGATATCGTAGGTACCGGTGGTTCTAAAGCTGGTTGCGCAGCAGCCATCAATGTTTCTACAATGGCAGCGTTTGTCGCTGCTGCAGCAGAGGTGCCAGTACTTAAACATGGCAATCGAAAAGTATCATCAACCTCAGGATCGTTTGATTTCTTAGAAGCACTTGGAGTTCCTATCCCTGAAACTCCCGAATCTGCTGCCAAGTCATTGGAGCAGTTTGGAATTGGGTTTGCCTACGCTCGACATTTTCATCCAGCCATGCGACACGTAGCAAAGGTTCGACAGGAGCTTGGCTTTCCCACAGTTTTCAACTTGTTAGGTCCGCTTTGTAACCCAGGCAGGGTTAGGCGTTTGGTCTTAGGAGCTGCATCCACTGAAACGGCAGATCTTATGGCACAGACATGTGCACACTCCAACTATGAATACGCAATGATTGTTCACGGTCTGGACGGCATCGATGAAATCAGTCTTTCTGCTCCGACACTGGTGTTCCATGTCAGGGGTGGCGAGATTACATCCGAAGAGCTTAACCCTGAAGATTTTGGATTCAGGCCACACAGTGGAGTTGCCAAAGGGGGAGATGCAAGGGACAATGTCAGGATATTTGCTGAAATTTGTCAAGGCAAAGAATCTGAGGTGAGTGAGATTGTCATGGCGAACGCAGCGGCTGGGTTGGTGGTCGCCGGCGCAGCTGAAGGATTTAGTTCAGCTGTTGAGCTGGTTAGAGCAAAAATCAGAGACGGCTCGGTCCTCAACAGGGTTAACTCCCTCAGAAACTAAAATGGGTCTCAGGACCTAGCTAGATTCTTTTTGTTAAGCAATACGTCAATAAAACTGAATCCCGCTGCTTTTTGGGCCGATTCTTTAGAATTGATCCTCGGATTTGTAGGTGGAAAGTTCTGTGGCCTCAATTGAATCACATCTGAAAAAAAGCTGTGAGCTGGGTTTTAACGTAGCCGCAGCAGCCATGCAGAACGGAAATTCGAAGATTATTCCGGTGCGCCTTTTTGCATTCGTTTCGCAAAGAAAGCCAACAAAAGAAGCAATTTCTGCAATCAGGGAGACTATTGAAGAGAATGCTGACTTTAGGCGGGTTGTGGCCTCATATGCCTCACCTTCCAGTGTTGGTGAGGCAGGTTACCTATGGTTGGGGCGAGAACCTGGTTGGCAACAGCGTTTTGAAGAACTAACAGGCAAGCCCGTCTTGGAATCTGTTGCTCAGTTATCTACACTGTATGTAGAACAAGCGGGCGGAATAAACGTGACAAACGGCGATGAACTAAATGAACAGCAACCTCCTCAACCTCCAGGTGGGTTTGAGATCGATGCCGAGGAAACTCAACTTTCATCTGTAACGGGTTCGAGGGATCTCTCAGACGAACTTAGCAGCTTGAGAGGTCTAGTTGACCGGCTCGCTGATGAGAGAACTTCAGTAGCCGACGCAGTTGAAGGTGGGAAGATCTCAGCGTCTGCAGCGGCGGAGGTTGAAGCCCTCAAGACCGAGGTTGATGCTTTGCGCTCTGAGCTGAATCGTTTGGAGAATGCACCTCGAGAGTCTAAGCAGTTGTCTGACGCGCTTAACCGTCAGGTCAAACTGGAGAGGGAACTCTCAGACCTGAGAGATATCAGATCTGAACTCGAGTCAAAGCTGTCAGAAGCTGAAGTTGCGTTACGGGATAACAAAGATCGACTTAGTCGGGCCTCTGAGTCTCAGAGCGCGGCAGAAACCAAACTGAACCGGTCGATTGTCACGGTTGAGGAACTAGAAGTCTCAAATGCCAATTTACGTGAAGATCTCGAAGCATTGCGCATCGAGCGAGACGACGTGGCAGGTCAGATTGCTGAGATTAACAGAGTTACTGGTGGTGTGGATGTTGCTACCTTGCAAGCTGATAACACTGCACTAGCTGAACGTGCTTTCACAGCTGAAAGCGAGTTGTCTCGATTAAGAGCCACAGCAGCAAGACTAGAAAATGAGTTAAAAGAATCTCGTGGGTCGAATTCAGCTTTGCAAACGGAGAAAGCTGAGGCAGCTGTGCGCCTAAGTGAGGCCGAGAGCTTGTTGGAGACAACACAGTCGAGCCTCAACACCTATAAGTCGCAAGCAGAAAGCTCCGCAGTCGAAGTGGAAGACTTTAAGGCTCAAATCGAAGAGTTTAATGAGCAAGTTGGAGAACTCCAAGGAAGCCTTGCTGAAGCATTAGAAGATTTAGCCAAGGTCCGAGCAGAGGGTGACGAAGACCGAGCATCATTCCGTAAGATGCGCGCTGAGAGGGATTCATTGCTTGCCCGAGTTGCAGAAGTAGAGCAAGCCGATCAAGAGAAATCTCGCACGATTGAAGGGCTCCAAGAGGAGCGAGAGAAACTGAGCAGCAAGCAGGACGAACTCGTTACCGAACGTGGCAAGCTGAAGGGTGAAACAGCAGCGGCGCAGCGCGAAAACGATCAACTTAGTAACCGACTACAGCTCCTCCAAGACAAGATCGAGCCGCTTGAGGTCGCCATGCTTGCAGAGAAGCACAAGGTTGAAGAACTCTCGGCTCAGCTAGATGCAGCGAATGATGACCGAGCTCGGATCGAAGCCGACATTGCTTCTTTGAAGATCTCGCAGGCCAAAAACGATGTCGAGCAGCCAGGCTTTGGAGATGATGAACTGGCCTCATTGGAGAATTCGACTCCACAGCTAGATGCACTTGCTTCGAAGATCGAACAGTCAAGAGCCTCGCAGGATCGTCACCCAGCGGCTCAAGCTGAGCAAAGTTTTGAACCCTCAGCGCAAGGAGCTTCCTCAGCAGAAGGGCAAGCAGCTGGAGTTTGGGCAGATGATTGGTCAGAGGACTTAGATGAAGCAATTGACTTTAGCGACTTTGACAGCCCCGCACCTTCTATTAAAGTTCCAGCAGTTGAAACAGCTTCCGGAGAGGTCGATATCGATGAGATCTCAGAACTTCTATCAAGAACCGTCACAGATTTCAAAGCTTTGGGTGACATTGAAGAAGATATAAATACCCCACCTAGTGTCTTTGACTCAACCACCAAGTCCTGGGAAGAGGATCCAGTTATGTCGTCTGACCCCCTTGAATCAATGCGACAGCTTGTTTCGAGCGATTCGGCTGTTCTAGTAGTTGATGGTGATGCTGTGGCCGCTATGGGTTGGGCAAGAATGTCGGTAGCAGAACAACGAGCTTCACTTGTGACTTTCCTTGCTCACATAACCGAAGAGTTTGGTACAACTGCAGAAGTTGTGTTCAATTCTCGAGTAGCAGGACCGGGGGCGTTACCACTCAACGACACCGTCAGGATTCGCATGTGTCAGCCTCCAACCGAAATGGGAACCATGATCTCTGAAGTGGTCACTTCACTTCCCCCAGCCTGGCCGTGTGCGGTTGTGTCAGATGACGCTGCTATTCTTGCAGCTGTAGCTAACAACGGCGTCACGTCCTACACCAATGAAAACCTCTTGGATTTCATATCAATGATTGCGGCTAACTAGCCACTTTCAATGCTGCCATAACCCAGATCTGCTCCGTTGAGGACTAAGGTATTCTCGCTGAGCTAGTTGTAGGGGATCGCAGTGGACTTTACTAATCTGATGGCATCTTTTGGAGTTGTTGACCGTTTGGACGTCGAGGGCGGGCATCCGGCCATCAGTCCAATTGATGGCACGGAGCTTGCCAAGGTCCACCTGCAGTCAAATACAGAGGTTAAGGCAACAATTGATCGCTCAACGACTGCTGCTGAGCAATGGAGAAAGGTCCCTGCACCTGAGCGTGGAGAGCTAGTGCGGCTGCTTGGTAATAAGCTTCGCCAGCATAAAGAGCCGCTAAGTCAGGTTGTTGCCTACGAGAACGGCAAAATCATGGCTGAAGCTCGAGGTGAAGTTCAAGAAATGATCGATATCTGTGACTTTGCAGTGGGGTTGTCCCGCCAATTGTATGGTTTGACTATCGCCTCTGAGCGTCCGCAGCACTCACTGCGCGAGAATTGGCATCCGCTCGGGGTGTGTGCTGTAATAACAGCCTTCAATTTCCCTGTGGCTGTTTGGTCTTGGAACGCAGCTTTAGCTCTTGTTTGTGGAAACTCAGTCATATGGAAACCCTCCGAGAAAACTCCACTAACAGCTATGGCTGTTTCTGCTTTAGCTGAACAGGTGCGATTAGAAGCAGGAGCGCCAGAAGGGGTCATGGAGCTCTGTCTTGGCGACGCGACAGCTGGAAAGGTGCTCGTCAACTCTGCGAAAGTTAACCTAGTTTCAGCGACAGGCTCAACCCGAATGGGGCGTAGTATTGGGCAAGCCGCAGCAGAGCGGTTTGCAAAGGTTATCCTCGAACTTGGCGGAAACAATGCCATGATAGTCGCCCCAACTGCTGATTTAGAGTTAGCAGTTAGAGCTATTGTTTTCTCAGCGGTAGGCACAGCTGGTCAGAGGTGTACAACTCTAAGAAGACTTATTGTGCACAAGAGCATCTACGACGAAGTTATCGGCAAGGTTCGCCTTGCTTACCAGAGCTTGCCTATTGGATCGCCTCTCGATGAAGCAACCCTTGTTGGTCCGTTAATAGACGAGGATGCATTCAATAACATGGTCACCGCTCTTGATGCAGCAAGAGGCGAAGGTGGGGTAGTGACTGGTGGGCAGCGAGTAAAAACAGAAGAAACGAAGGGAGGCTACTATGTTCAACCAGCAATCGTTGAGTCAGCTCAACAGCTGTCGGTCTCGTTCTCAGAAACCTTCGCTCCAATTCTTTATGTCACTATGTATGAAGAATTTGACGATGCTATTGCAATGAACAATGCAGTGCCTCAGGGGCTGTCATCTTCGGTCTTCACCAATGACTTTAGAGAAGCTGAGCTGTTTTGTTCTGCGGTTGGCTCTGATTGTGGTTTAGCAAATGTTAACGCTGGACCATCCGGTGCTGAAATTGGCGGCGCTTTCGGTGGAGAGAAAGAAACTGGTGGCGGTCGTGAATCTGGCTCTGATGCTTGGAAGGCTTATATGAGGCGACAGACGAACACGTTGAATTACTCAAACGAAATGCCGCTGGCGCAGGGCATAACTTTTGGAGATGGATGATATGAAAAAACTTGCAGTATTGGGGCTTGGCAAAGTAGGTCATCTAGCGGCCGAGTTATTAGCAGATGCAGGGTTTGAGGTAACTGGCGTTGACCAACGAACAAATCTGCAAAGCACGTTAGGCAATGTTGTTTCTATTGATGTTGCAGATCGGTCGCAATTGGCGAAAGTTCTGGGCACACAGGACGCCGTGGTCTCATGTCTTCCGTACCACTTGAACATGACCGTGGCTGAAGTTGCCCATGACTTGGATATTAACTACTTTGATTTGAGTGAGGATGTTCCAACAACACAGCGGATCCGCGAGTTGTCAAAGACCTCCGAAAAAGTCATGGCACCTCAATGTGGACTAGCTCCAGGTTTTATAGCAATAGCGGGTGCAGACTTGGTAGCGAAGTTTGCAAGCTGTCGTTCACTACGCTTGCGCGTTGGAGCGTTGCCTCAAAACCCCACAGGGATGCTTGGCTATGCCTTCAACTGGTCTCCCAAAGGCGTTGTCAACGAATACCTCAACGACTGTGAAGTCATAGAAGAGGGCGTTCATAAATGGGTATCGCCAATGGAGTGGAAGGAAGCCATATTTATCGAGGGTAATGAGCTTGAAGCGTTTACAACTTCTGGAGGTTTGGGCACGATATGTGAAACCTATTTAGGGGTAGTCGACAATATCGACTATAAAACGATTCGATACCCAGGCCATGTCGATCTCATGAACTTTTTCTTTCACGAACTATTGATGAGAGAGCAGAGAGATCTTGCTGGGGAAATCCTTACTAACGCTAAGCCTCCTGTTAACGATGACGTCGTATTGGTGCATGTTTCGGCTGAAGGCACGATGGCAGATTCTCAGCAGTTGTTCCGGGAAGAGTTCGTGCGATCATACCAACCAAAAGAGTTACTTGGCAAACATCGAACAGCAATCGCTTGGACTACAGCTGGCTCTTTAACCAGCGTCGTCGAAATGGTAGCTAACGGTATGTTGCCTAACCAAGGTTTCTTGAAACAGGAAGAAATCCCACTCGAGAAGTTTCTTGAGACCAACACCGGACAGCTCTTTCTTACGGAGCAGTAAATGACTAGTGTTTCGTTCCTATCAGTTGAAGAGCTCCTCGAGTGGCTTCGGACTCAAGATATACAGACACTTCTAGTTGAGCTCACAGAGCGAATAGAAGCAGATTTTCTACGCTGGGACTCTTTCGATAAAACACCTCGAGTGGCTAATCACTCCCAATTCGGGGTGATTGAATTAATGCCAACCCAAGACGAGATTACTTACGGATTTAAGTACGTCAATGGCCATCCCATCAATACAAAATTAGGGAAGCAAACAGTCACAGCCTTTGGTGTGCTTTCGGATGTGGAAAGTGGCTATCCCCGCTTTCTTTCTGAAATGACCTACTTGACAGCGCTGCGCACCGCAGCAACCTCGGCCATGGTGGCCAAGCATCTAGCTCGTAAAGACTCAAAGCATATGGCAATGATCGGGGCTGGAGCTCAGGCTGAGTTTCAAGCTCTCGCTTTCGCAGCTGTGGTTGGGATTGAATCATTTGCAGTGACAGACACCGACCCCGCAGCTGTTGAGAAGTTCATCTTGAATATGCAACCCTACGGCTTTGAAATTGTCTCATGCCTCGACGCTAATTCAGCAACCGCAGGTGCGGATGTCATAACGACTTGCACAGCCGATAAACGCAACGCGATCGTGTTAGAAGACGCCGACGTTGCTCCTGGTATGCACATCAACGCAATCGGGGGAGATTGCCCCGGCAAGACTGAGCTAGAACTAGACATTCTTAATGGAGCCACTGTATTTGTTGAGTACGAGCCGCAAACCCGTATTGAGGGCGAAATTCAAGCAGTTGATGACGATTTTCCCGTCACCGAATTCCACCAAGTTCTAAAAGGGCAAGCACCGGGTCGAATCTCTGACTCCCAGATAACCCTCTTTGACTCTGTAGGGTTTGCTATCGAAGACTTCAGTGTTCTGGCTTTCATCGAGGAAAGAGTTTTTGACACCCAGCATGTCGTTGGCCTAGACCTTGTTGCTGAACCAGCTGAGGCTAAAGACCTCTTTGCGAACATCGCCAGAAAGGGCAATAGTAATGGTTGAATCCAAAATTGATTTGATCGGCATCGGCATGGACCTTGGCGGAGCTAGAAGAGGAACCGATTCAGGACCGTCAGCGGTTCGAATTGCTGGTCTAGTGAATTCGCTGATCAAGCTCGGCCTAGAAGTCAATGATCAGGGCAACTTGCTAGTTTCTGATGGTTTCGATGCTTCAGTGGGTGATCCCAAGGCAAAATATCTTGAACAAATTGTCTTTGCCTGTGAGACATTGGCTAACACAGTTCAGAATTCACTCGATCACGACGCATTTCCCTTAGTCATCGGAGGTGATCACTCAATAGCTTGTGGGACAATCGCTGGCGCTCGTCGGCATCTGCAATCAAGAGACTCTCAGCTTGGAGTGATTTGGTTTGATGCGCACACCGACATGAATACTCCGCAAACTACTCCAAGTGGCAATGTACATGGGATGCCCTTGGCTGCTTGCCTTGGGAAGGGACCAGACAGTCTTGTCAACCTGGCTGGACAGGTACCCATGATAGATCCAGCCAAAACGGTGCTAATAGGCGTCCGCTCAGTGGATGATCGTGAGCGCAATTTCGTCCATGAGACAGGTTGTCGAGTTATCACCATGCGAGAAATTGATGTTCGAGGGATGTCTGCGGTGGTCGATGAAGCCATTGAGATTGCGACAACTGACACAGCGGGCTTTCACTTGTCGTTCGATTTGGATGGCTGTGATCCTTCAATAGCTCCAGGCGTGGGAACTCGGGTTCCTGGAGGGGTCAATTTGAGAGAAAGCCACCTGTTTATGGAGTTGGTTGCTGAGAGTGAAAAACTGCTTTCGATGGAGTTTTGCGAAATTAACCCAATCATCGATTTCGGAAACCAAACCGCAGAGCTAGCCGTAGAGCTTGCCTGTTCTGCCTTCGGCAAGCGTATCCTAGGCTAAGTGAGCTCAAGAACGCTAGGTCAAACTGTCTGTGATGTAGCTCTTCAAGCTGGCTGTTCCTCAGTGGGGATCATCGAAGCGGAGATAATGACGTTGTCTCGTGAGGCGCTATTGAACCGCAAAGCTTTAGGCCTTGCGGGGGATATGCAGTTCACCTACCGCAACCCTGAAAGATCAAGTGACCCCAAAAGGATTATGTCAGAAGCCCGGAGCATAGTGGCGGCAACATTTGCATACTCAAATCCCACACAAGCCCGATATTCAGAGGCCACGGCTCCAGGCGTTGGTGTTATCTCACGCTTCGCCCGAGATAACTATTATGCTCAGCTGCGAACCTCTTTGGCCGCAGTCGCTGATTGCCTTCGTGACAGAGGTTACAAAGCCGAGGTCGTTGTCGACTCGAATGCCTTGGTTGATCGAGAAGTAGCTTGGCGCGCAGGCCTTGGCTGGTTTGGTAAGAATTCGATGGTGCTTTCTCACAAGGATGGTTCCTGGATTTTACTTGGGTCAGTTGTTACGGACGCAGAACTACCATCAACCGTGGATGCTCCCGCAGCGGACGGATGCTCGAGCTGTACGAAATGCATTGACTATTGTCCAACTAAGGCAATAATCGCTCCGGGTGTGATAGATGCGAGACGATGCATTGCCTGGTTGGTGCAAAGCCCCTCTTCGATCCCAATTGAGTACAGACCAGCAGTTGGTACGCGTCTATATGGATGTGATGAATGCCAAGAGGTTTGCCCACCCAGCCAAATAGCGCTCGGCTCTTCAACTCCTGAAGATCTAGACAGATCCCAAGTCGACCTTTACTGGATTCTCTCTGCGTCCAATTCTGATATCTTGGCTAACGTTGATTCTTGGTACATCCCAAAGCGTGATCCTGACTATGTCAGACGTACAGCCTTGGTTAATCTTGGAAATTCAGCAGTTGAAGAAGACGAACGCACGTGGCCGACCATAGAGCGTTATCTTCGCAGTGATAACGTGCTGCTTCGTTCTCATGCTGTTTGGGCGGCGAAACGTTTGGGCTTTGCGGAACGCGTAGCGGAGGTTTTGAAACCAGAGCAACTTCTGGAAGTTGAAGCTGAGATGGAAGCTGCTGTCGAGTTAAGGAGCAAGTCGCTGTGAGTAAGCACCTTTTGGTTACTAATGATTTTCTACCCAAAGTGGGTGGCATACAGAACTACTTGTTTGATCTTTGGTCAGAGCTTCCTCCTGACTCCTTTGCTGTCTACACAACCCAGTATCCAGGCGACCAAGCGTTTGATTCAGGATGCGATTTTCAGGTCATACGTTCGCGGCATCGTTGGTTGGGGCCATACCCATGGCTCGTAAGGCGGATAAGGTCCATTGCTGAACAAGTTGGCGCAACTCACCTGATATTTGATCCTGCTTGGCCGCTAGGCTTTATTGCACCTACTGTTGGATTGCCGTATGCGGTAGTTCTCCATGGAGCTGAAGCTGTTATTCCGGCATCGGTGCCAGGGCTGGCAACCATGTTTAGACGAGCTGTGAACAATGCCGAGCTGATAATTGGTGCAGGTCAATACCCTCTAACGTCTTGTCCTGATGGCGCAAACCGTGTAGTTATTCCGCCAGTTGTGGACACAGATAGGTTCTGTCCAGTCTCTGCTGAACAAAAGAGAGCGCTTCGAGCGAGTCTAGGGATTGAGCCGCATGAGTTCTTGATTTCAGGAGTATCACGACTTGTCAGCCGAAAAGGCTTCGACCTACTAACGCTGGCGGTGCAAGAAGTTTCAAAGACTCACCCAGTTAAGTTATTGATTGCAGGTAGTGGAAAACAAAAAGGCAAACTGCTTAAGTTAGCGAATGCATCTAGTGGCAACGTAAAACTGCTCGGGCGTATAGCTGACCAGAAAGTCGTCGAACTTTACCAAGCCAGCGACGCAATGGCCATGATTTGCCACGACCGCTGGTTCGGTTTGGAACAAGAGGGTTTTGGTATTGTTTTTCTTGAAGCTGGTGCTTGTGGGGTGCCTCAAATCGCTGGTCGTAGTGGTGGGTCACACGAAGCAGTCATCCATGGCGAGAGTGGTCTCGTCGTCGAAGAACCGACCAGCGTCAAAGCAGTAGCTAAGACAATCGAGTTTATGTGCACAAACCCAAGTGATGTGCAGAACATGGCCATTGGAGCGCGCCGAAAAGCTGAGCTCCATAGCAGTGCGGCGGTTGTAAGAGACCTAAAGGCTAGCCTTGAAGAGTGGATTGAGAAGTAGAAAACAAGGAACCTCCTGGTGGAGCGAAGCCATTTTGGGTCTATTCTATGGATATGACCACTCCAGTTCAGTCTGATCAAGCCCATCGAACAACAGTGGTGGCAGCTAGCCCTGAGCTCTGCTACCAGGTTGTAGCTGATATTGCTAAGTACCCAGAGTGGGTACAAGAGATAAGCAACGTCGAGATCGTTTCCAGTAACGCTGGAGGCCAAGTAACCGAAGCAACATTTACCGCTGAGTCCTTTGGGAGATCTACTACGTACACGTTGGCCTATGACTACTCAGAATCGCCGTCGAAGTTGAGCTGGACCTTGGTAGAAAGTGACATAGTTTCTGAGCTCGCTGGAAGCTACGAATTTTCTGCTTTGGAAGGTGCCGAGACGCAAGTTAACTACTTTGTTTCGGTTAAGGTAGCAGTTCCGCTACCTGGATTTATCAAAAGAAGGGCAGAAGACAAGCTGATTTCCTCTGCTCTAGCAGATTTCAAGGCCTATGTAGAGGCTAAATCGTAGCCAAAAAACTTCGAAAGTAGCCCTACTTTTGTGTCGAAGTACTCTATATGCGACTGTTGCGATACGACTTTGCGGGCGAACACACTAAGTTTGAGTTACACCCACTGCTTACTGTGCTGCACGGGACATCTTTAGAGCATCAACATCGCTTGCTTCGCTCTCTCCGTGAGTTCGGATCGGGCTCAGTGAATAACTTGTCCGGGCTAGTGGAACACGACGGCTTGCTGGTTCAGCTAGATGGTATCTCGGCCCCTGATCTTGGCAATTTCGGAACCGAGCAAGAAGTAGTTGCTTACTTCGGATCTGAGCAGCATCCATCTACTCAAGGGCTGCTAGCTCAAGAAGTTATGTACTCTGAGCGCAAGTTAGAGATTGCCTCGGTTCGTCTGGAAGAGCTACGGTCCGATTTCGATCCTGGTCTGAAGGCTGAGCTCTTCGGGCTTCGGCAAAGACTGGCTGGCCTTAGAGGAGAGCTGCAGCAGACTCCTATGAAATCTGAATTTGAGATGCTGGTAGATCAGGTACAAGCCACGTTTGCAGAAATTGTCTCACTAGCCCCAACCTTGATTAACACCCCAGACGGTGTTCCGGAGCTGATTGCTGAAATTCAGGACCTTGAGCACAAAAGAGCTGATGTCGACCGCAGACTCCAGCAACACTATGCCGAGATCTCCGAGATTGATATTCAACACAAAGAAGCCAAGGCAGCTCTAAGTAGTGCAGAAGCTGCTGCGCAGCCAGTTCTACTGTCGGGAGATGAAGAGAAGCGCCTTGAGACCTTGGCCGATCCATCGTCTGATCTGTCACGTAAAGGTAAGTGGCGCAATCAGCTAACAGAGGAAGAGAAGCAGGAGCTTGAGCACCTTCTAGAAAAGGTTGGAGTGGACTCAGCAACACAATACTGGCTGTTCCGGTTGAACCCAACAGCGCCAAAGGACAAGCGCGCTGCAGTTGTGGATGCTAGAGCACACTATGAAACTCTCGGCAATCGTCTCAAAGTAGAGAAGGCTCGGCTGGAAGCCAATCCTGAGGTGAGTGAGATCAAAGCCAAGGACGCCGATTTACTGAAGCGTGCGGAGGCCTACCTTGGATTTGCTACGAGAGAGGCCTTAGTCGAAGCTTTATTGGCACTTTCTGAAGAAGTGCAGAATCCAGCTTGGGTCACAAAGATGGAAGCTCTTAGAGAGGTGTTGCGTCGCAATAACCTGCTTAGAGCAGATGAAATGCCCTCAAGCGAAGTTCTGCAATGGACTGAAACGTGGTTAGCAGAATCCCCTGGCGATGTTGAGCCCGACAGTGAAGAATCTGAAGAAGAGCTGCTTGGTCAAATAGGCGATCTTGAAACCAAGCTCTTTCGCCATGAACGTGCGTTATCGCAGATCGCTACAGCCGAAGCTGAGCAGTCTAAAGCACAGGCAGAGGCTGTTAAGCTTCTCGAATCGATGTCTTCATTTGTGGATGTTTCAAGCAGCCTTACCGGGAAACAGATCGAAACATCAGTCTATGAGATGGCGGGTTCGATATCGAGTGGTACACGAAACAGCGTGCCAGTGGTAGTTGTGAGCAATTTTGAGGGTTTATCCAAGGCCGATATCCACAAACTGTTCGAGGCCTTTTCTACACTTTCAGCTCAGTTGCAGCTGATCGTAATCACGGAAAATCGCGAAGCTCTTGCTTGGGTCTCAAACGTCGGTCTAGAGAAAGCTTCCGCAGTTCTTGGACGCCAGCCGGTTCGTAGCTAAATTTGCATTGTGCTGACCACTACTATAAGGGTGGAGCGGCTAGGATCGTGAAATGGAATTTAGACGAATCAATAATCTTCCTCCGTACGTTTTTTCGACCATCAATAAACTGAAGGTGGATGCCCGTCAGGCAGGTGAAGATGTTATTGACTTTGGATTCGGTAATCCAGATCTGCCTTCTCCTGAAGTAGCGGTTGAAAAAATTGCTGAAGCTGCGTCGCTGAAACACAACCATAGGTACTCCTTGAGTAGGGGAATCCCTAAATTGCGAGAAGCTATCGCTGGATACTATGACTCTAGGTTTGGAGTTGAGCTTGATCC
Organism: Acidimicrobiales bacterium; assembly: GCA_020628305.1. Taxonomy (GTDB): domain Bacteria; phylum Actinomycetota; class Acidimicrobiia; order Acidimicrobiales; family SZUA-35; genus JAHDDW01. The sequence continues at coordinate 111,403 of JAHDFH010000002.1, forward strand.
AGATTCGGAAGTGATCAATGTAATTGGAGCTAAAGAGGGGTGTACCCATTTGATGTGGGTTTTGCTGCAACCGGGTGATTCTTGCTTGGTGCCTGCTCCTTCTTATCCCATTCACATCTGGGGGCCCATTTTTGCAGGTGCAGCGATTCGCGAAGTTCCATTAGCACCAGGAGATGAGTTTATCGACAATCTGGAACAGTCCTGGGAATATGCCTGGCCTAAGCCAAAGGTGCTAGTGATCTCATTCCCTCACAACCCGACTACGATTTGTGCAGACATAGACTTCTTAACCAAGATTGTTAACTTTGCGAAAGAAAAGGATCTAGTAGTCGTCCACGACAACGCTTATGCAGACCTAGGCTTTGACGGTTATGACCCTCCATCCATATTGCAGGTTCCTGGTGCCAAAGACTGTTGTGTAGAGCTCTACTCTATGACTAAATCCTTCTCTATGGCTGGTTGGCGGGTTGCGTTTATGGTTGGTAACAAGGAGATTGTTGCAGCTCTAGCCAAGCTTAAGAGCTATTTGGACTATGGGACTTTTCAGCCTATTCAGATTGCGGCAACTGTGGCACTTCAAGAAGCTGCTGACCATCCAAAACACGTCAATAAGATTTACCAAGAGCGTCGTAATGTGCTTTGTGATGGCCTAAACAAGATTGGCTGGGAAGTTGAGCGCCCACAAGGAACCATGTTTTTGTGGGCGTCCATTCCGGAACAATACTCACATATGTCCTCAGTTGAGATGAGTTCATTTTTGGTTAAGCATGCAAACGTGGCAACATCGCCTGGAGTCGGGTTTGGACCTGGCGGCGAGGGACATATTCGGTTTGCGATGATCGAAAACGAACAACGCACGATGCAAGGCATTCGGAATCTAAAGAAGGCTTTGCCCGACCTCGGATAGAGGGCAATTCGCAGGAGGTTAGGCAATGAAAGTTGGAGTACTCACAGGTGGAGGCGACTGTCCTGGTCTTAATGCTGTGATTAGAGCAGTTGTTAGGCGCGGCCGGCAACACTATGAAGATGAGATCTTTGGGTTTTTAGATGGCTGGCGAGGGGTAGTCGAAAACGACTACCGTTTGCTTGATCGTCGTGCATTGCGCGGCGCTTTACCACGCGGGGGCACCATTTTAGGTACCTCAAGATTTAACCCCTTCAAGGTAGATGGAGGAGTCGAAGCGGTTAAGAAGACCTTCCAAGATAACCAGCTAGATGCTCTTATTGCTATTGGTGGCGAAGGAACGCTTTCGTGCACCAACTCGATGTTTCAGCTTGGCTTGCCGGTGGTAGGAGTACCAAAGACAATTGATAACGATGTCGACCTAACCGAGCGAACCTTTGGGTTTGATACTGCTGTGTCGATCGCTACCGAAGCAATAGACCGCCTACATACAACAGCTGAGAGCCATGACCGAATCATGGTTGTTGAGGTTATGGGCCGCCACGTTGGTCATATTGCTACATGGGCAGGTATCGCCGGCGGTGCGACGGTCACCCTAATCCCAGAAGAACCTTTTGATATCGTTAGAGTTTGTGAATCGATAGAGCGTCGCCATCAGGCTGGTCGCTATGCATCTATTGTCGTTGTGGCTGAAGGGGCAAAACCAATCGACGGTACCTTGGAGGTGCCTGAAGATACCTTTGACGAGTTTGGCCATATCAGGCTTGGAGGAATCTCTCAGATTGTTGCTGATGAGATCGAGAATCGAACAGGGTACGAAACCAGAGTCACTATCCTTGGCCATGTTCAGCGTGGTGGCAGCCCAACGCCCTATGACCGAGTTCTGTCTACCCGTTTTGGAATTGCCGCAATCGATGCAGTGCACGATGGAGCCTGGGGAGATATGGTGGCTTTGCAGAGTGACAAGATCACGCTGGTGAAGCTCCAAGATGCGGTTAAACAACTAAAATTTGTGGATCCACAACTTTGGGCGACAGCACAAAACTTCTTCCCATAGCTTATAGCTGACAATTATTGAAGTTATTCGGAACAGCCGGTCCATCGATAGAGGCCGTTTCAGAGTCCG
>JAHDFH010000107.1 GCA_020628305.1 Acidimicrobiales bacterium
CGTTTATCTGGGCTTTGCGATCAACGTCCATCAAGCCAAGCTCTTCTAACAGCGCTATACGCTTCTCAGTTTCTTCAATAATCAGTTCTGTTTCAGACTGAAGCTGCTGCTGCACTTGGTCGAAGTTGTCTACTAACGGACTGAGTTGTGTCTCTCTGGCCTCTTTTTCCTTTTCGATACGATCAGCTTCTATCTTGTCTAACGCTGTATAACGTGCATCAAGCGCTCTTAACTCGGCCTGATTGGCTTCTTCAATTCTTTCCGGGTATAGGCGTGCAAACTCACCAATTGCCTTTAATCGCGCCTGATAGGTTGCCTCAATGCGTTCCGACTCGGTTTGCAGTTGCGCCTCAATAGCTTCAAACGACGTAGTTATTCGCTGTATTTCCGCTGTGGACGTGCTGTCGGATGATATTGTCAGATTGCCACTGAGCAGCTCTTCGCGACGCCGGATAATGTCAGCGACGGCAGCCTCGTTTTGTTGCCTTGCTGCTTCGGCTGATGCCTCTAGCTTCTGCCAGAACGTGTCATCACCTGTCTGTCCCGCTAATTGGTCACTTAACTGCTGATAAATCTCTTTGGTTTCCAACAAGCGTTGCTGCGTTTCGTCCGACGGCTTGAAGAAATTTGCAATTGACGCAGCCCCGACGTTAAGACCTTGAAGTCCAAGTGCTACAAGATCAAAAACGTTGTTTAAGCCCTCAACACCATTGCCAATAAAACCAATCACGTCAATGAAAGCATCAGCAGCGGTGCTAGAGGTTTCGCGGAGCCCGTCCATTGACTCAGCTGAGCCGGTAATCAACGTAATCAAACCGGTAAGTGCCGGCGCCATCTCAGCTGTAAAGATTTGCGTCGTGCTGCGGCCGTATGCCTGGAGAACTTGAAACTCATCGTTCATGCGCTCAACTGACTCGACATCAATCTCGGTCAGAGCCCGTTGCATTTCGACCATGCGCTCGGTGGCTTCTCTTACCGATTCGCCTGTCAACCGAATAAGATCAACACCTTCAGAATCGAATATCTTTGAAGCTACTCGCGTGCGGTCGCCTTCATCGTTTAGCTCTCGTATGGCGTCGAGAATCGTTGCAATACGTTCTTCGGGTGCTAGTTCTGCAAGCTCTTTTGCCGACAAGCCAAGCTCATCCAACGAGCCCCTAGCCTCACCAAACCCATTGGCCGCTTCTGATACCCGGCGAATGCCACGCTGCAACGAGGTAAAAAGCGTGTTTTGAGCAATACCCGCACGTTCGGACGCATCGATAAAACCCTGAACGGCAACAACCGATACACCGAGCTTCTCTGACAACTTGCCGTAACTATCGATTACTGGCGCGTTTGCTGCGACTACTCCGAGTGGTGCCGCCGCCGCTGCTGCACTTATCAAAGAGAAGTTAATCCCGAGCTTCGATACAACAGCGTCTAATGACTGTACTGATCGTTTAGCGGACTGAATACCTGCTCTCGTTCGATCAGCTGCGGTAATTGTGTAACTTGCACTTGCTCTGCTTCTTGCCATTGTTTAATCAGTATGAATTGCTTAAGTTCATTCGAGTTTACCGGTTTGGATTAATCGCTATCTATAAAACACAGGTTAATCAGTATGCAGTGGCGACGTGTAAAAAATCGTAATTGAATGTAATGCTACGTATAAGCATTAAACCGGATAACTAGAAACGACGAACCCAACGATAGACATAAGAAGAGCAAGAATTAAACGTTATTATGGCCCTTAATCAACACACAGATAGCTCTCATGGCAACAACTCAAATCGACTTAACAACAAAGAACGAGTACTACATGATCGCGGAATCTAACGAAGATTTCACGGCATCGAATACTTCAAGACACGCTGTTATTCAACTAGTTTACGGGCCATCACAGCCAGCCTCATCAGCAGAAGGGCACCCCGTAAAACCCCACACATCTTTCTCAAGAATTGCGGGAACAACCGAGCGCGTATGGGCTAAATCGAATATGCCTGCGGTTTCAGTTGTTAAAGACTAGGTGCGGTAATGATTGATCTACTTAAACCGCAGGTGGGTTCTTTCCCTCCTATTGAGCCCGCTGATATCGATGAACAGAAACTGCTAAATCTGATTTACGCATACGAATCAATCGATGATGACAGCAGAGGTCACCATGAATCAGTACATCGACACAAAGATGCACTTATTTCAGTCAAACAAGAGCTGAAAAATCGAGAAAACGATTTACGTAGAGATGGTCGCAAAGCAGAACTAGACCATGATCGCGTATCAGTAGAACTAAGACGTCAGCTTGCCGCTCATGAACAAAGATTGGAAGCGGCAAACACTAAGAGACGAAACAACGCTCAACAACGACAAGACCATCGTTCACGGTTAGATGCCATTACCAAGCAATTGCGTAAGCACAATGTTCAGATGAACTGTCTAAAAGACAAAAACTACGACTGATGAAAAAAGACCTAGAAAAAATACGGACATCGATCAGAGAAGTTTATGATCGCCTGGCGCTTGTAGAACCTACGTTTACTTCAAAGGAAGAAACGTTAAAGCGAATAGATAATTATCTAGATAGTGCTGAAAACCTCTTTGAAACTGACATCACCGGTTTCGTTCTGTATAAACCGCAAGCAGTCAGGATATTCGCATTTTCAGAAGTGTACGACTTAGGTACCCCGATGCATGCTGATGCTCTGGAACCTAATGGGCTTAACGTGGCTCCGCTATTCGCTACTTTCATGCGGGAGCAGTTCAAAGCCTGGCTAATATCTCAGCTAGAAGAATATGTAGCGGATGAATGGGGAACGACTACTGCCGAAGTTAAAGCACGCGAGAACGATTTACGTACCCAGCTATTCGAACTTGAGTGCAAAGAAGAGGCGCTAATTGAAAAGCTAGAAGCTACTGGCGAACAGATCGAACGCCGTTTCGATATCGCTAACCCGTTAGTTCTCGTTCTCAAAGATCCAACAAAGTTTGCAGAGGTACTGCTATGAATACATTTGAATCAGCTGCATCAGCTTTACGGCTCGATAACTGGCTTATCTCACCTGAGGGCCTGGCACTACTTGAATCGGTTCTCAGTCAAGCACACGCCGCCAACATGGGCGCAGATAAGAACGATGATGTGTTACCCAGCCGTGAAGTAAAAAACGCCATGATAATTCCGGTATCCGGGCCAATGGCGACCTGCAATAATTTCATCTCCGCTGCGCTGGGCTGGACTACTTACCAATCACTCTCTGAAGCATTAGACCGATATAGCTCGAGAGCCGATATAGGCGAAATCATTTTGTATATGGACACACCGGGCGGATCGGCTAAAGGTATGAGCGAGCTAGGGCAAAACGTAAAGTCCTGTTCAGTGAAGGTATCGGCTTATGTAGCTGGTACATGCGCCTCTGCTGGTTATTGGATCGCCAGCCAATGCAGTTCGATCGCTGCCGCGCCTGATGCGATCATAGGCTCAATCGGCACACGTTCTCAATACGAACAACCTCGATCAAATGTGGTCACATCCCAAAACGCGCCCAACAAGATACTAAACCAGGCCAACACACAAGCGCTAGTTAATGAGCTCGAAGAACTGTTCATTGAAGCCGTTGCATCCGGGCGTGGCGTTAGCGTGGAGCATGTGAAACAGCATTACGGTCAAGGTGGCGTAATGACAGGCCGAAAGGCTAAAAACGTGGGAATGATTGACGGTGTGGCTTTTTTCAACCAATTTCTCTCATCATCAGGTTACAGCGAAGGCAATCCAGAAACGTCTATAGAAGATTCGTGGGCTGCGGCAGCGGCTTCATCTAGCGCTGATGGTTTGATTAGTTATAACGTAAAACGTCCGGTAGTTAAGCTATGAACGGCGAACCAATAGACCAGGAAGCAGACGAAAAAGTGCAACCGGTGGAGCAACAGAATTCAGACTCTGAAAAGCTCTTCACTGCTCATATCTCCCCAGAAACAGCGATTGATCGCCTACGCAGTAACTCAAGCGCGCTCAAGCGTTACCGCGAAGCCCTGGAATTCTTAACCAAAGATTCTGATTACCACATTGCGCAAGCCATGAAGCAAGGTGGCGCGTCTTACGGTGAAATAGCAGCTGAGTTAAACGCAGGTGCGATTCAGTGGCAGTCTCAAGTTTCGCTTATGTCGTTGGCTGCAATGCACGCGGCTCAAGTCGCAGCAATCGTCAGATCTCGGGAGGCTTGCGAGAATCTGAATTAACCGAGTTCTGCATCGATACCCTGTCACTGTATCGGTGCTAGAAGCTACCGGGGATAAGTGACGTTGGATACGGTAGCGCTTGCTGGCGTGGTAATTCGGCCACGCCAGCACAGTTACGCACTGGCTTACTGTTAAATCACCAGCGACAACCTGCTCGTATAGCTCTGGGGCTTCGCGTTGTAGGCGGCTGGCTATGTAGGCTTTTGAAGTTCCTCGATCATCCGAGGTGCTAGAACGAACAGTGATATTATCACCATTCGTTTTATCAGCCGCCGCATTGTCGTTGCCTACTTGCCCACGTTTACCAGGCTTGTCGCGTTTTAGGCGTCGAGCTGTGTAGTCTGCGCTGTTGCCGTATTCCGTGGGCCTTACATTGTCAAACCCTTTGGAGTGTTGATTAGTGCCGTTTTTCGACACGGCAGGCGCACGAGTTTTTATCATGCGTTCCTTCAAAACTGCTTGACTTAAACACTCCAGTTAACCATGCTTGTTTACGGGCTTAGAAACCCTTCAACTAGCGTCATCCGCACACGTCAGACTT
>JAHDFH010000108.1 GCA_020628305.1 Acidimicrobiales bacterium
GGGTTGAGGAATCAATAACAGAATCCATAGTCCAAGACGGCTCGATTTGAGCTAGCTCTTTCAGGAAGTGGCCAAGGAGTTCGAAACCTTGATCTGTGTGCGCAACCTCAGGATGGTACTGAACTCCCCAAATCTTTCGGCTGTCTGATTCAAGAGCTGCGACTGGAGCGTTGGGAGAAGAGGCTGTTCCAACGAAGCCTTCCGGAACTTCTGTGATGCAGTCGAAATGGCTCATCCACACGGTGCATTCAGACTCACAAACTCCACCCATCATTGATGAATCAGCATCTGTAACGCTCAGCGTGGTGCGACCATACTCGCCTTGAGACTCACGCTCTACCTTTCCACCTAGCTGCTGAGCGATAAGCTGCGCCCCGTAACAAATACCGAGCATCGGTATACCAAGGTCATAAATTTCTGGATCAAGAGTTGGGGCGTCATCAATGAGGACCGAAGCTGGGCCACCCGAAAGAATGATGGCTGCCGGGTTAGCGTCTTTGACAGATGCAGCAGAAATTGTGTGAGGCACTAACTCTGAATAGATGTTGTGTTCTCGCACCCGACGAGCGATTAGCTGTGCGTACTGTGCACCGAAATCGATTACTAAAACGTTGCCTGAAATTGCCATATCGAAGGATAACCTAACGCTGCCTATGATTCCTCAGCCAGAGACTTGAGTAAGACATCTAAACCCCCAATTTTTAGGTTCTTCAGAACCATGCCGGGTGTTGTTACGCCTTCTTCCCATTCCATCCAGTGATCTAGCAATGCTTTTGGATTTGGTTCTGGTTTATCCATGGTGTTATCCGATTATTCCTGAGTCGCAAACTTTCCACTCGTCGTTCTCTAAGAGGAGATCTATGGTGGTGAACTCTTCGAAACCATTCACAGTTAGATTGCCGGAGACTTGTGCTGTGTCGTTCAGGAAAGTGAAATCTGTGAATTCGAATTCTGAGATGTCAAACTGGCTGGCTTCAGTACTGAACTGCGACGCTGTAACGCTACTTTGACTAGCTTCACACAACAGGCTGTAAGCGGTGATGACGTCGTTCTGTTCTAACGCTGTGAAGTACTCTTCAGTAACGCTGACTGGTTCACCAAATGTGTTCCACACCCAGTAGAAGCAGCCACCAACTAAAAATATGAGAAGAATGACGACTCCGAGCACCACCCAAGGCCATTTAGCTTTCTTTGGCTGGGCGTATGGTGAAGGGTAGTTCATCGCCTGCTGTTGGGGCGCACCGTATGGATTAGCTGGAGGGGCTCCAAACGGGTTTGCTGGCTGGCTGTCGTAAGGGTTGGCCTGAGGAGGGGGCATTTGCTGCGGTGGCGGATTCTGACCTGGAGGTGGCCCTTGGTTCTGAGGCTGATTCTCTCCAGTTGGGTCGGGCTGATTGAACGGTCCTGTCATGAGAACTAACTTAGCAGTGTTTGTTTTGGCGTGGTTAGCTTTAGCTCTTTAACAGGAACTCTGCGTCTTCAGGATCTAGGAAGCTTTCAAGTTCTGAAGCTAAAGCTTCATGCACCTCTAAACCTGGGTCTGCATCCACTAACTGAATGGCCGCGTTTCTAGCTTGCACGACGGTGTTGCGGTCTCGCCGTAGCGAAGCGAGTTTAAGATCGTTGCGACCTTTCTGCCGCTCCCCCAAGATTGTTCCCTCACCGCGGAGATCCAAATCCACTTCTGCCAGTTCGAACCCATCAGTTGAGTTCACGAGTGCCTGCATTCGGGCTTCAGAATCTGGCGTGGTGGTTTCGGCTACAAGCCAACATTCAGATGCGTGAGCGCCACGCCCGACACGGCCTCGCAGCTGATGCAACTGCGCTATACCAAACCGGTCGGCGTCCAAAATGACCATTACTGTGGCATTTGGTACGTCAACTCCGACTTCGATAACAGTCGTTGCGACTAACACATCCAATTCGCCCGCTGAGAAAGCCGCCATTGTTGCATCTTTGTCTTCTGCGTGCAGTCGACCATGAAGAAGCCCAACTTCTAACCCTTGGAGTTGATTCTCGGCGAGATGCTCCATGGTGACTTCAGCCGAGGCAACATCCAACTTGTCTGAAACGTCTATCAAAGGACAAACAACATAGACCTGTCTCCCTTGTTCTACTGCCGAGCGAACACCCTGCCACATTTGCTGTAGTTCGTCTGATGAGATTAAATCTCCTGGTGCGTCTATGTTGCCGGGGGCGTTAACCCAGTGAGTTACAATGGGTGTTCTCCCTGGCGGTAACTCATCCAAAATTGACACGTCAAGATCGCCATAGACGGTCATCGCTGCTGTTCGAGGGATGGGAGTAGCGGTCATTACTAGCATGTCTGGTGTGGCGTCAGATCCTGAGTTTTCACGCAACGCTGAGCGCTGCTCAACACCGAAACGATGTTGTTCATCGATTACAGCTAAACCGAGTGATGAGAAGTTGACAGACTCTTGAATTAACGCATGCGTGCCGACGACAATATCTATTGCCCCGTCTTGTAAGGCTGTGAGCAGCTCTTTGCGGGCAGCACCTGTAGTACGATTGGTTAGTAGCTCCACCCGAAGAGGCCGATCCGAGAACAGAGAGCCAGGATCATCCACAGTTAAACCATCTAGCAGTTTAGATATTGATGAATAGTGTTGAGCTGCTAGAACTTCGGTTGGAGCCATCAGAGCCGCTTGATGGCCGCCATCAACGGCTGCAAGCATTGCAGAGACAGCCACTATTGTTTTACCAGCTCCAACGTCGCCTTGTAAGAGTCGGTTCATTGGAATGGAGCTTGCGAGTCCACGACCTATTTCTTTAACTACTCGCTGCTGCGCTCCGGTCAGTTCGAACGGCATGTTTGCATGGAACTGTTTTACTAACGGACCATCGGTGACATGCTGAACGCCTAGTTCGGTGCGTTCAATAGCTCGTTTTCTAAGCACTAACGCTAGCTGCATGCGGAACAGTTCGTCAAACACTAGACGTTTGCGAGACGATACAACTTCCCCCATGTTCTCTGGCTGGTGAATACCAGCTAACGCTTTGTCTCTAGAGATGAGCTCATACTCAGAGAGTAAATGCTCTGGAAGTGGATCTTTAAACCCTCGCCCTTTGGGAGGCAGTGTTCGCCGTAGAGTTTCAGCGACCCATTCGGAAACATCCCAAGAGTTAAGACCTGACTTTTCAGACTGCGGGTAAACAGGAATGATTCGACCAGTTTTGTCGCCAACCAGATCAACTACAGGGTTAGTCATCTGTCGTTGACCACGATAGAAATCAATCTTGCCATATATAACAGCTTGACGACCTTCGCTTAGCTGATTGGCACGCCACCGCTGGTTGAAGAAAGTGAGTTTGAGGCGACCAGTTTCGTCTGACACTGTAGATGTGACCATTACTTTGCCGCCACGGATGCGTCGGGTTTCGGTTTTGTCGACTGTGACTAAGATACTGGCCTCTTCACCTTCGACCATGTCCACAATTTGAGCCTGACGGGTTCGGTCTATGTAGCGGCGAGGATAGTGAGTTAGCAGATCAAACAGCGACTCAATTTCAAACGTGCGCAAAGCGCTAGCTTTTTTAGCGCCCACACCTTTCAGCTTGGTGACGTCTATCTCAGAAAGCTCCGAGATTTCTATCGGATTTAACACGCTGATGAGTCTAGTACAAGGCTACGACGCTTTACTTTTGCAGGTGATAATGAGGCAGTCTGCATTCGCGAATCACCCTCTAGACTTAAAGTATGGTGGATTACTTTTCAGATAGACCTCCCCTAACAAAACGCTCTGATCCTGGTGAGGACGACAACAGTTTCTTTGAAACCTTCGGCAACATGACTCTTGAGCAACAAGCTGAGTACTTGATTGCCAGGACGCAAGCTCCGAGCCTCAAAGGCAGGTTGGAAAGGGCGTTAAATGACTACCGAGTTGATTCTACGCAAGCTACGAGACTGCGCTCAATCATTGGCGCGGCATTTAAAACGCTAGCAGCAACTAGGTTTATCGACTTGACCACAGACGGGTCAGCCGCTCACCCCAAAAAGCTTGGAATGTAACCGGTTATGGCCCATCTATTTCACCCAAGGTTCATCAACGAAGCTAAAGATCTGATCGGCGCTGATCCGCAGGCAGCTAAACTCGTTCGCAAAATGAGGCGTTTTCTACCAGTGCCATCGCAAGACCGTGTTCCGTTTCATTGTGTTGGACTCAACTCAGGTGATGCAGGAAAGAAACTTCCAAGCTCCTGTGAGATGAAAGCAGCTCGTCCTGGCGGGGAGCTTCGCGCAGTGGCGTCCCAACGAAATGGAGATTGGGTTTGGCATGGAGCTTTTTCAAGAGAAGATGACCTAGTCAACTACTACATGGCTTCATTCCCAAAACTAGAGTTCGATGAACTCAAGGGATTTGACACTCTAGATTCGCTCCTTGGCATTGAGGGGCCTTTCATTGACACCGAAGTCATCGGCAAGGTCAAAATCTCCACCAACCCTAAGACTGGACACCTAACCTACAAAGTTGATGGCAGAGAGCTAAGCTTCGGTACGGTCAAGTATGATCATCCAACTGATCTGCAAGAAATAGTCGCACGAGAACTTCTAGAACTTTGTATCGGCAACGGCACTGAGATACCACTGCTTGAAGACACGGTGGTTGTCGCTGCACTCGCAAAGATCGTGTTAGCTGAATTGGAGCATGAGCTAATAGATGACTGCATAGATCTGTCCTTCATTGCTGAAGAAGTCCAGAGCGTTATTGCTGAAGTGCGAGCATCAAAC
>JAHDFH010000024.1:0-18713 GCA_020628305.1 Acidimicrobiales bacterium
TAATATCTTTGGCTTATAGAGGCTTTGCTTGGCTATCCTGAGGGAGATTCGCCACTCTATGGAGTACAAATGTCAGTAACTGAACCACAGATTCTAGAAGCCCTTCAGCCAGTAGAAGATCCCGAGCTGCATCGCAGCATTGTCGACCTTGGCATGGTCAGGGAAATCACCGTTAATGACAGTTCCGTTACTGTAGGGATCGATCTAACTGTTCCGGGATGTCCATTGAAGGCTGAAATTACCGATCGAGTAACTTCAGCTGTCAGTGCACTGGATGGTGTGCAGAACGTTGGCGTCGAGTTTGGCGTCATGTCAGATGAACAGCGTGAACAGCTCAGAATCTCTTTGCAGGGTGACCCTTCAGCAACAGCTGGCACCAACCCAGCTCATGGTCATGCGCAAGGCCGAGAGATTCCATTTGCTAAACCAGATTCTAAGACAAGGGTGATCTTGGTCGCTTCTGGCAAGGGTGGAGTCGGCAAAAGCTCGGTAACGGCCAATCTTGCGGTGGCACTCAGCATGCGTGGCAAATCAGTTGCGGTTGTTGACTCTGATGTTTGGGGTTTCTCAATTCCCAGAATGCTAGGCACCGATCAAGAGCCTGTAATAATTGACGAAATGATCATACCGCCTGCTAACCACGGGGTGAAGTGCATCTCTATGGGCTTCTTTGTTGATGAGACAGAACCAGTAATTTGGCGTGGGCCAATGCTTCACAAAGCTTTAGAGCAGTTCCTGACTGATGTTTTCTGGGATGAGCCAGACTATCTAGTTGTAGATCTTCCACCTGGTACAGGGGACATTGCCCTTTCACTAGCCCAGTTCTTGCCGACAGCCGAACTGCTCGTGGTAACCACTCCTCAGCCAGCTGCTCAGACAGTGGCCCAGCGTGCTGCATTCATGGCACACAAGGTCAAGATAAGTGTTGCTGGCGTAATTGAGAATATGAGCCACTTCACAGGCGATGATGGGAAGCGCTATGAACTGTTTGGTTCAGGAGGCGGCCAAAAGCTTGCCGATGATTTGGATGTCGAATTGCTAGCCCAGATTCCAATGTCTGTGCCGCTGCGTGAAGGCTCAGACACTGGTAACCCAATCGCTCTTGATATAGATTCGCCAGCTGGACAAGTTTTCGCTAACTTGGCTGAAAAGGTGGATGTAGAAATGGCTCCCAAAAAGCGATTCCGATCAGCTTTAGCTGTTTCTTAGTTAATTTCAAATCGCTCCCACATTGGCGGCTAATTCGACTAGTTTTACAAGCATGGAAATTCGAATTGGACTTGCTGACACTCCACAAGGGCTAGAGCTCGATCTAGGTGAAGAAGCCGATGCTCAAGCGCTTAAGGATGAGTTAGAAAAATCTATGGGTGGAACTGGCGTTGTTTGGCTGAGCGACAAAGACGGCAACGAATACGCAGTTAGCGCCGCAAAAATTGCCTTCGTTAAGATTGGTGCTGGTTCTGCAGAACGCCGAATAGGTTTCGGAGTTTAACTTTAGTTCTGAGTTGGTACTACTACTCGAATAGCATCTCGACGGCTTTCTAGCTCCAGTTCTGCTACCGGATCTAGAAATTCGCCATCTAGCTGGTAAGGGAAGGGCTTGTAGCCAATAAAAGTTGCCTTTTTAATACCTTGAAGATGCACAGTTGCCTTAGAATTAGGAATTCCTTGATCTGATCGTAGGGCAGTGAAAAGAGCAGGGCCTAGCTTGGTTGCTGAGACTTTCGTCAACGCAATGAGCGAAAGATCAGTTTCCAGTGTTGCTTCGGGCGCAAGATCTATGGGTCTTCGTCCGAGGTATGTATATGGGTTGCAGTTTAATGCCACGCCAAGCTGTGCTCCCTCAATGACATCATTTGAATCCGTTTCGATAGAGAACCAGGGGTTTGATCTATCAACTTTGCGAAGCCAAGTTGTGATTGTACTTGCAACAAACAAGGGGTGCCCCAGGTAGCGCTTTAGCGGCCCTTTCTTCTCCACGTTTTCAACAACAGCAGCATCGAAACCAGCTCCAACATGAAATAGAAATGCTCGGCCGTTTGCGATCCCAACTGATGCTGGCTTTATTGATTTCTCGTTGAGAGCATCAAGCATGACGGCTGTGGCCTCGACAGCCTCGTTAGGATAACCCAGCGATCTGGCGAAAACGTTTGTCGAGCCGCCAGGCAGCGGGGCTATGGCACAGTCTGACCCTAGAGTTCCGTTGACAATTTCATTGATTGTTCCATCGCCCCCAAGGCCAAGAACAAGCTCGGCGCCCCCTTCAGCGAACTTTGCTGCCAGTTTGGTTCCGTCACCTTTTGCAGATGTCTCCACCACCTCTAGTTCATGGTCAGCAGCGAAGGCCTTCTGGATCACGAGGCGAGTTCGCTTCGTGACAGATGAAGCGACAGGGTTAACAATTAAGCCGATTTTCACATCTCCAGTGTGCCAGCAATAGATTGCTAATCAGCTGTAGAAGTAGCCAAAATCGGCGGTCATAGATACCTAATTCACTTGCCAGTTAACTAATGCCAACTAAGGTAGCTATATGTCCGATCAGTTGACCAATTCAAGCGTTGAACTCTTGCAGAGATTGATACAAAATCAGTGCGTCAACGACGGTAGCGTGGACTCTGGCAACGAGATTAGGAATGCTGCTGATTTGCTCAGCTTTGTCGATTCGAACAAGGTGGAGATTAAGCGATATGAGCCTAAGCCCGGGCGTGCGTCCTTTATCGCTCGGCTCCAAGGCACAGATCCAAACGCTAAAGCACTTTGCTTGATGGGCCACACCGATGTTGTTCCGGTATCAGCCGATGGTTGGCATAATGACCCCTTTGGTGGTGAGCTTATTGATGGCGAGGTGTGGGGCCGCGGTGCTGTTGACATGCTCAATTTGACCTCGTCAATGGCGGTTGCTTTTAAACACATTTGTGACCAGCCGACTCCGCCGGTGGGTGATGTCATGTTTTTCGCTGTTGCCGATGAAGAAGCCGGCGGTGTGCATGGTGCTGAATACATCCTTGACCATCACTGGGAAGACGCTAAAGCAGACTACGTTCTTACCGAATATGGCGGATTGCAGTCTAAGAACGAAACTGGACTTTATGTACTAATTAACAACTCTGAAAAAGGGGTCAACTGGAGAAACATAAAGGTCAAGGGCACTCCAGGTCACGGTTCCAGACCTTACAAAGCAGACAACGCTTTAATCAAAGCTGCTGAAGTGGTGCGACGGATCCATGCCTATGCGCCAGCGGCGCAGATCGATAAACAGTGGAACGACCGGGTTGACTCTCTACAAGTTTCAGAAGAGCTACGCAAGCGGTTGAAAGACCCGATCAGTATCTCAGATGGGTTGGCCGAGATGGAACTTGGTGAAGCTAAGTTACTTCACGCCTGCTCGCACACAACGCTTAGCCCTAACGTTGCCCATGGCGGAACCAAGGCGAATGTGATTCCAGATTCGGTGACGCTGCAAGTGGATATTCGAGTGATGCCCGGAGAAACTGTTGCCGACATCGAGACCCATCTTCAAAACGCGTTGGGCGATTTGTATGACGAAGTTGAGATGTCGAATGTCGTAGATCCGCAGCTGATTGTGGGAGACGAACTTGCATCTGCTAGTTCAACTGCTGGCGGTCTATGGCAAGCGGTGAGTGCAGCTGTACAAAGAGCTGTTCCCGAGGCTAAAGTATTTCCAGGCTTAGTAACTGGCGGAACTGATGCTCGGTTCTACCGCAAAAGAGGCTCTCATGTCTTGGGTGCTGGGCTACTTAGTAACAGAATAGAAGTTGGGGATTTCTTCTCCAGGTTCCACGGCTACAACGAAAGAATCGACATTGAGAGTCTGCAACTAACTACCCAACTCTGGTTAGATGTAATTGATGAGGTTAATGTACTAAACGCCGATAGTTGATTTGGAGTCGGTTAGATCCAGTAGCGCTAATGCTGGGGCAGTCTTTTTCAACTTGCCAGCTTTCGCACGTTTACGCACTTCGGCCGCTCCGGTATCGCATTCGGTTACAAACGAACACCACCCACAAAGCACTGTTGGCTTTGCTTCAAAGCTTGCGTTAGCTATTGCCGTGTTAATTGCCTGCCAAACTTCCTGTAGATCCTGGGCAACTTGTTCTAAACGTCGCTCCGTGACAGTAACTTCGAGGGTTTTCTGGCCAAGATAAAGCAGCTTAGCTTTGCTAGGGGGTCGCTTCTCAATCTCGTTGATTGCTGCTGCGTAAAGAAGCACTTGGGCGATTGAATCACTCCGCCAACGGTTGCCGGGTGCTTTCCCAGATTTATAGTCGCCTACAATTACCTCGCCGTTCACGGTCTCTAAGCGATCAATTATTCCTTTGAAGGGCACATCTCCGATATCACAGCGCACCACTTGCTCAGTAGAGACAACATCTACCTCGGCTGGATCCTCCAATTTCCAAAGACCAGTGGTGGCAATCCACGCCTGCCAGCGGAACTCTCTGGCTTGTTCATCATCCAGCTTGAGATTTGCGTAGTCTTCCTCTTGTTCGAACTCGGGCCAAAGCTCTTTTGCTATAGCTTTGGCTTGCTCCTGGGAACGCAAGTGGGCAGGGAGTTTGCACAATTCTTCTAAAATGAGGTGAACAAACGATCCCACTAAAGCTGCAGGCCCTGAAGGATCGGGAAGACGATCAATGTATTTAAACTTCCATTTCAGCGAACAACTTTTGAAAGTCGCTAAGGAAGAGGGCGAAACATATGGCGGCGGATCTATCACTATTACGATTGTGCCTTATAGCTCTGACATTATCAAAGCTGTTAGCCAGAAAGTCTTCGGTTAGGGGGTGCGCTTTGTAAGCAGCTAGAACAAGAGCTCGGTGGCAGAGTCGCCGAAAATAGAGCTACCTTCAATTCCAAGCCACTCAGCACAAGACCTCTGCAGCGAATCAAACGGTACCGAAGTTTTTAGGTTACCGTTGTCATCAATGTCAGCAACATTGATGTCGCCGATGATCTGCGGCTTAATAGGCCCCACGATCAGTGTATTCGAAGCCTGTCCATGGTCTGTACCTGATGAGTCGTTCTCGGCGATTCGCCGCCCAAATTCTGAGTAGACTGCTACGAGTACCTCGTTGCCTTTGCCCGCTGCATCCATACGGTTCATGAACCCACCAACAGCGGCATCGAGCTGGCCCATTAAGTTATCGTGTCTGCCTCTTTGTCCATTGTGCGTATCGAAGCCACCTAGTTTGGCGTGCACTACCCGTACACCTGAGCCGGATTCGATCAGATCCGAGGCAAACGCTAACTGTCGACCTAGCGAGCCACCGTTATCGATCATGCCCTGTGTGATTGCATCTGTTTCTTGATCTTGTCGAGTGAGTTCGCCTAGATCAAGAAGCTTGTCGTAAGAATCGCCAACAAGAGCAAGGTGGCTTTCCAAATCTAAGCTGCCGAAATCAGCCAGACCATTCTGGAACGCTGTCTTTTGGAGTTGATCTTCATTGCGCACCAAATAGCCCAACGCGCCTGCGTTGGCCAAAGCAATAGATGGTGCCTTAGCGGCATTGAAATAAGGGGTGTAGCCAGCAGTAGCCAAGCCAGTTACAGGTGAGCCTTGATCTAATGGGTCGATGCAGCGGGCTAAGAAACCTGACTTATAGGACTTGTCACCAGTCAGATCTCCAAGTTGCCAGTACTTCTCAGAGGTAAAGTGGGAGAGATTGTTGAACCGTGAACCCACACCGGCAACTACAGTAACTCCCCGTGAGTGCAATTGAGAAAGATTTGGGTGCAGGCCTAAGGTATCAGTCAGAGCTAAGACCTCGCCCTGATCGATAGCGGTATTGGAGCGCATGTCGTAGTAGGTGCCTGAAGTGTAGGGCACAACCATAGACAGACCATCATTGCCTCCAACAAGCTCAACAATTACGAGCACACGGTTTGGGTTAGCATCTGATCGGAGAACGCCGACTGGATCAGATCCTGTGGCGAGCGAAGAATTGGGAGAACCGAATGAGCTAAAGCCTTGCGAAGTGGGGTTTGCCTTGTATAAAGCTGCACCACCAAAACCGATTGCTCCAGTGGCAAGCAAACCCTGAATGAAGCGTCGCCTTGCCTTGCCTTTTGGCGACTGCTGATTCTGGCTGGCAGGGGGTGCGTGCAGCGGAGCAGGCGCCACGCCATAGGTGTTTAGATAGTTCTGGTATTCTTGAGGGCTCATAGTAGTTGAAACTCCGGTGAAGCAAGTGCCAGGCTTAACAGAGTTCGACCCTTAACTGCTGGGTCTAGATCAGTCGCCGAAGCGTTCTGTAACACAGTGGAAGTTTCTGGACTGATTGCGAAAAGACTGCACATGTCTAGAGCCTTATCTTCTGTAATTGATTCGTGATTCGAAACTAGTTCGTGTTCGAAGTTCCAAGCCATGTTGCCTCTGATCAGCATTTGCGAGGCGTTGAGCCAACGATCATCAGTGGGCCAGCCAGCAACATTGGGAGGTTGATATGGGAGTTGGCCAAGAGCATTAGCTCGATGCCGGCCCTCTAGAACATCTGATCCAGTTACAGCGCAGTAGTGGAAGAAGTACTCCAACCCATACTTGGGACGCATGTAGTCGTAGGACTCTTTTGTGTCAAGCAGAGCCCTCTCAACTAGGGGAGTGATGTCGTAGTTGCGATTCATCCACCATTCGCCCAAGCGTTTGGCATCTCCATCAGTTAGCCAGCCTCCGCCTAGATAGAACCAGAGTTGTCTTGAGATATTGGCAGCAGTTTGAACGTCGTCGAGCAGCGCATCCACCAGCTTTTCTGTATCCCACGTGCCTTGGACACCTCTAAACAGCAGCGGTGCAACAAATGCGCGTTCTCTGTCAAAGTAGACTTCCACGTTGTCTTTGTCGACCCGCCAGCCAGCTAGAGCTCGGGCAGCAGACTTAACATCATCTTCGGTGTAGTGTCCAACTCCTAGTGTGAAGAGCTCCATCAGCTCTCTGCCTAGGTTCTCATTGGGGTTCGAAGCCCTGGATCCATCACCATCCAGGTATGCCAGAAGTGAGCCGTCTTTAACGAACTCGTGTAGCAGAGTGCGGTAGTTTCCAAGAGCCTGAGAGCGTAAGAGGCTGAGTTGCTTTCGAATAAACTCAAACCCGTAGGCATCGTTTCGGTGCGTGGTTAGCAGACCGTGCCAGAACCAGGTCATTTTCTCGTGGATGCCACCCGCAGCCATTTCTAGCATCCACCAATTCATCATTTCGTTGATTGAGTCGTTGTCTTTTTCCCCAAGAGTAGTTGGTGGAGTGGTAGGACCTTGTGGCGCTCTTAGAAGTTCAGCCACCACGTTTTCGTAGCTCATTGAACGAAACCGGGTTAACTCATTTTCGTTTACGCTGAACTTGGCGCGTCGAAGCAGTTTGGCAATTAATCTTGACTGATGATCCCGCCCGATCAGTGTGCTCACGCTCAACTCCTATAGAAGAGTTTATCACGTGGCTTTGGGCAATAAAAGACGCTATTTTAGCTTGATATTTGACAGCTCCAGCTCTCGCACGCTTTGCGAGCTTCAATTTCAAGCCCTATGTTGCGGTAGGCCTTGCGCCAGCTTCGCATCTTGAGCAAGCCTGTAAAAAAATCGCTCAAATAGGATCCAAGGAAGCCTAGAGCTCCTAGTTCAAACCATTGGCGAACGTGTACGAGCTCGTGTGCGATCAACGTGCTTGAACCATCGCAAGGACAGCCTTTGCCAACAATGACAAAACGTCCGAGTGTAATGCCATAAAATCCTGGAATTCGAAGATTGGTCTCGAGCACTCGGACCTTGGCTGCAAGATCTGAAGAAATGTGGTTATAGGAATCGATTTCGGAAAGGCTAAGAGCCCTTGAGATTGCCATAGTCTTAGATAATAGCTGAACTCACAGAGCCTCATGAATTGAGCATCTAGTATTGGTCTATGGCATCTTCTGACAAACGCTTCAAAGGTTATAGCCGCAGTGTTCGTCGCAATGCAGCACTGGCAAAGCTCGTAGCACAAAGTGGAGGGCGGCTTTCTATACATAAAGCAAGGAAGATTTTTGCTGATCCCGAGAGATCAGCAGAGCTAGATCAACAGTTCCAGCTAAGGACTGCTCAGCAAGTGACGGAAACCTTCGGCAATATGAAGGGGGCGATTATGAAGATCGGGCAGATGGCAAGCTACCTAGATACCGGTCTCCCTGACGCAGCGAAAGCATCTCTGGCAACATTGCAAAAAGATGCCCCTCCGATGTCTTACGGACTTATTCGCCAGCAGCTCGAAGCAGAACTTGGTGCCCCACCAGAGGAGGTTTTCAATTCATTTAATCCCAACCCGTTGGCCTCTGCCTCTATTGGACAGGTTCATGCAGCGATCACTCACGACGGTGATCCGGTAGCTGTCAAAGTTCAGTATCCAAAGATTGATGAGGCTGTGAGGAGCGACCTTAAGAAAGCCGACTGGCTGTTCGGAGCTATGCGTGGAATGTTCCCCGGGCTAGACCCGGAACCAATAGTGACCGAGATCCGAGATCGGCTGACAGAAGAACTCGACTATGTCCATGAAGCGGCGCATCAGGCTACGTTTGCAAAGCATTTTGACGGTCATCCCTACATACACATCCCGAAGGTGTTCTCAGAATACTCAACGAAGCATGTGCTCTGCACAGAGCTGGTAGTGGGCTCGGATTTTGACACTGTGCTCACGTGGTCACAAGAAGAAAAGAATGCTCTGGCCGAGACATTATTCAGGTTCTCATTTGGGGCCATCTATCAGCTGAACTCATTTAATGGTGACCCACATCCTGGCAACTATATATTTGAAGGCGACGGCAAGGTAGCGTTTCTTGACTTTGGGCTGATTAAGAAATTCAGCGAGTCTGAGACAAAGCTTTTTGAGGATCTGATTAAACACATGGTTCTGGATCCAAACCCCGAGGCGTTTATTGCAACAGTTGCCGACGTTGGGATTCTCACTGAAGAAAGCCTCGAGCACTCACAAGACCACATCATCGAGTATTTTGAGTACTTCTACGATTATGTAATGAAGGACGAGCCTTACGTCATTAGCGAAACGTATTCAGCTGATGGGGTGTCACGACTTTTCGATATGAAGGGCGAGTTTGGAACGTTGATGAAGACCCTCAACGTGCCACCATCGCTCGTAGTTGTGCAACGTATTACCCTTGGACTAATGGGAATATTTGGCCAACTTAGAGCTACCGCTAACTGGCAAGCAATTTCAAAGGAGCTCTGGCCGTTTGTGGATGCTGAACCGTCTACTCCAATGGGTGAAGAGATCCAACTTTGGGAACAGCACAGGACATAGTGGTTCGGATAGGACCGTCCCTATCGGCTTTTGGAAAGTTAAGCGGCTTTGCGTTTCATCCAACGGATGCCGTTCCAGACCATTTCTGAATGAGCCCCAAGCCAGGCTGCAATTTTTTTCTTGCCATGTAGTCCACTGAAAGCTTGAGCGAATTCTTCTTTGGAAAGTTCCTTGCCAGATTCCTCTAACATTGCTTTGGTAGCCCGACCCCAGCGAATGTCGGCCCAATGCTCTTTAATCTCTGTGCTGACGCCTAGCTCAGCGTGTGAGTCAATGACGTGATTAAAGAAAGCATCTTCTGCCACGGCGAATGAGCGTGAGCTAAGACTCTGGCTATGAACTCGATACTGTGTGAGTCGTTCAGGGATGTAGTGAATTCCTCTGCCCTTTAGGGCAAATTGATAGCTCAGCCAAATATCGTAAAGTGGCGCCAGATCTTCTCTAAATTCGGTGGCCTGCACAGCTTCTGTTCTCATGACTGCCGCATACGCGGGTTGTGGAGCGTTCCAGACCGTGGCTAGACGAATACCTTGCTCTAAGTCATAATCGAAGGTGCCTTCGATGAGTTGGTCACGATGATGCCAAGCCGTTACTTTGTCAGTGAACTCTGGCAGCTTCTCACCATCGGAATCAATTATCCAGTAGTCACAGAAGGCGAGAGCGACTTCAGGGTTTCGTTCAAGAATTATCACCATCTTTTCGAGAAAATCAGGTTCCCAAACATCGTCGTCGTGTAACGATGCTAGGTATGGAGTGCCAGCGGACTTAGCTAGATCGACCCAGTTAGTTTGAGCATCGCTTGCAGGTCGGTTGCGTTTGTAGACAATGCGTGGATCATCAAATTTAGCCACGGCAAGCTCAACCGCATCTGATGTTGAGTTGTCGCCTATGGCCAGCACGAAGTCGGTCATTGTTTGTCGAAGCGCAGAACCAATAGCTACGGTAATCATCTCGGGGCGCTCATAAGCGGGCATGATGACGGTGACCAGTGGTGACATATAGGACTTCCTCCAAAGCTAAATATAGCGCCAGAGCCAGATTTCTCCAGTTGAGTACCCGTTGAATTGTGCCCAAGGAGATCTGTAGCGCTAGTCTGAGCAACACTATGCCAAGTAACTATCAAGCACTTGTTGTCCAGTCGTTTGGTGGCCCTGAAGGTCCCGATGATGTGATGCCTTTTCTGCGCAACGTCACAGCTAAACGCAATGTCCCTGATGAACGATTAATAACTGTTGCCGAGCAGTATGAGCAGTTCGGGGGAGTGTCGCCGCTCAATCAGCAGTGCCGTGAGCTTGTTGCTGCCATTCAGGACCAATTGAAGGGCTCTGAGTTCGATGTCCCTGTTTATTGGGGTAACCGCAATTGGGAGCCCTACATAACTGACACCGCTCAACAGATGGTAGATGATGGCATTGAGAACGCACTCGTCTTCACTACTTCAGCGTTCTCTTCTTATTCCGGTTGCCGTCAATACAGGGAGGATCTGGAAGCGGCTGAAGCAGCAGCAGGCCACAGAGTAAAGCTTCAGAAACTAAGGCTTTACTACAATCATCCAAAGTTCATCGAAACATGGGTTGAGCACATCCGAAAAGCTACAAGCCAACTTGAAGGGTTCCAGCTTGTTTTCACGGCTCATTCTATTCCCGAATCAATGGCGGCAGTTTCTGAATACACCTCACAGCTAAATGAGGCAGCCTCCTTAATCTGCGAACGCCTCGAGATTGATGACTATGATCTTGTGTTTCAGAGTAGATCAGGGCCACCACAGATCCCGTGGCTGGAGCCAGATATTAATGACTACATTGAGAATCTTGAAGCTGAAGTGACTCTTGTCGTAGTGCCCCTTGGATTCACATCAGATCATATGGAAGTCATGTTCGACCTTGACACACAGGCGCAGCAAACTGCCCGAAATAGGGGCATAAATATGGTGCGGGTTCCCACTGTCGGGAGTCATCCACGAATTATCGAAATGATTATGGATCTCATCCAAGAACAAACCGTCGGAGCTGAACGTCTGTGTCTAGGGGCGCAAGGTCCATGGCCTGATATGTGCCCAGAGGGTCACTGTTTAGTGATGGCTAAAGAACGGCCTGTAGTAAAAAGTGTCGAGAGCTGAACGGAACGACCTTCTCAGAGCCTCTACCAGTTGTGAATGCACGCATTAGCTGCGGTTTGATCAGTCAATCAAAGTTCTGGTTAGTCAATTCGAGTTTTCGAATAGTCAATCAAAGTTATGGTGGCACCAGATGAGTGGCACTTGAGCGCATTCAGATCGTGGCCGCAGAATACTCAACCCTAACTCCCATTCGTTAGAACGGCAGGTCCCAATCTGGCGGTGCTTTCGGTTCGGGCCAAGTTGGCTTTCGGGGCGGCACCCTACAGTCGACTTCTAGGACTCCCTCGGCTGTTGCCGAATTATGGGAATGTCGTCGAGTCGGTGGATCTGTGATCTTCCAGACTTGGCCATCAGGTTGAATCAATGTCAAAGTCCGATTTTCTGAGAGCCTAATTCTCCAACCACCTTCGTGAACTAGATGATGGTGGTTGTTGCACAGCGGAACTAGATTGTCCATGTCTGTTTGGCCTCCGTTGCGCCAGTATTTGATGTGATGTATCTCACACCAGTCGAACATCTCGTCACAGTCGGACCAAGCGCAGCGTGAATACATACTCCTAAGGGCTGATCGCTGAGCTTCTGTTGCTGTGCGGTATTTGCGACCCACGTTGATAGTGACTCCGCAGCTGTCGTGTGTGACAGCCCTAACAAATGCATCGCATGCGTAGCGTTGTAGAGCTTCGACTGAGATATCTGTTCCTTGGGAGGTTTGCAGCACTGTGGCATCGTGAAGTTTGCTGCTTAAAGCTGTTTTCGAATCTACTATGATCTCAATCAGAGGCCTTGGTTGATCCTTTTTGTTGCCCCAGGTTCCGTGCCCATTCTTGGCAGAACCAGCGAGAAGGAGATTTAAGTGCGCTTGCGCAAAGAGTTGCTTGTCTAAGCGCAGTTCGGTGTCAGAGGAGTTTGCAAGTCGTCGCATTTCTGCATCTATTGCTTTTCTTGCTTGCTCCCATTCTTGTGGAGCGAAGCGCGTATTAACAAAGCCTTCACCAGTGCGAGAGTTAAACCAAGCTGACCCTTCTGAGCTGCGCCAAGCTTGGTCGTCGTTCTTGCGTCGAATGTCAGCATCGATGCGTTCGATCTTGTGAGTTAGAATCCTGCGATAGTTATCGGGTGTGTTTGTCTTAACCGCATTGATAATCCACGAATCATCTATCTGTAGCCGAGTGTTATCGTCTAGCTTTTGAAGCTTGCGAGTAGTGATCTCTAAGTAGTCAGGTGCAACTGAGTCCAACTCAGTGAACCCAGGTACAAGTGCCAGCGCCTCTGCTTGAAGAGTTTCGTGGTAGGCAGTTGTTGCCGACCGGTCGCCACTCGATTTCAGTACAGAAACTAGAGGCGGTGCTGTACCTTGCGAATGAAGTTCAGAAATTACCTGCCCCACTTTTGCCTTAGCGAATGTGATCTTGGATTCAGCTTTTGCAAGAAAGGCCAATGATGCTTGGAGATCAGACAGCCCACCTTCAAGCTGATGAGCTTGAGAGACAATAGTGTCTACAACCTCGGCGAGTGCCGAGAGCGGCCACTCTGACGCTATTGCCGATTGTATTGCTGTAGCTGGCATGTACTTCCCACCGTAATCACAGCTGCAAAGTGCCTCCACCTACTTGGTGATAACAGCTGTGAAATTTCACTCATCACTACCTTAAAACACGGGTCTGACATTTTGGGCACGCTTTATTCCCTATGACAGAAGTGTCTCAAAAGTTTTTCAAATGGGGGAGGGTTCTGATGGTGGGTGGAGAATGAAACCTATACTTGGGGTGGCAAATTCGATCTGGCTAAGCCTATGCTTGGGGATCCGTCCATTTAAGGTTTTAGATGAGTGAGGCGACACAAACAACTTCTGTAGCAGTCTATGTCTGCACATACCAGCGAAACGAGCCATTAGCGCGCCTCATCGATTCTGTTCGTCTTGCTGCTAAGCATGTTCAGCCTGAGATCGAGGTTGCTCTTGTAGTGGTTGATGACAATCCGGATGGTCGAGCCCGCTCGGTAGTCGATCAGCACAATCATGGGTTCATCAGAGGGGTACACTACAGACACTCAGGAGCCCAGAATATTTCTATTGCCCGCAATCTTGGTATTGAGACTTGTTTGGGACTGGCTGATTGGGTCGCCATGGCAGATGATGATCAAGTTGCTGTAGAAGAGTGGTTGCTTTCTTTGTTTAAGACTCAACGTACTCATGGTGCCGATGCAGTGACCGGACCTGTATATTTACGCTACTCATCTGATAGCCCACGTTGGTTGTCTAATCAACCTTTCCACGAGATTCTTGAAGCGCCGACTCAGCCAGAAGGAGCCAAAGTTCATGTTTGCTCAACTGGTAACTCAATGTTGTCGGCAGACTTTCTGAGAGCTAACCCTGAGATTCGTTTCAAGGATGAACTTGGTGAAGTTGGTGGTGAAGACATGGTGTTCTACAAAGAAGCTGTCGCTGCTGGGCTAGATGCCAGATACAGCCAAGCCGCTGTATGTTACGGTGAGCAACCACCAGAACGATCAAACCTGCGCTACCAGCTTCGAGCCTCGATGTGGATGGGCAACAGCGAGTATCTAACCAATATTGAAAGTGGTTCGGCCAGTCGTTCGCGAATGGTGATGAGAGCAGCAAAGCGCTCTGGCAGCTATTTGTCCAGGTTCGTAAAGCGTATCGTCTCCGGTAAGTCGCCTCAGGTCAGATTCTTGCTGGCTGGTCTTGCGCAAACACTAGGTATTGTCGCTGGAGCTGCAGGCTTGCGAATCAAGCACCTTTAGACTGAATTTCTATGCAGTCATATTCTGAACGGCCTGAGGTCGATGAACTCTCGATCGGGTTTTGGTTGTCGAATGCCGTTCGGGATACTTTCAGACAAATTGCGGATCATATTTTCTTCTACGTCATTTTTCTTTTTGCGCCAGCGCTAGGTGTTGGCATGTTGCTTTGGGAGGGGCTAGGAGAAGCCCAGGTTGCTTGGGATGCAAGCGCCTTAGCTATAACGATCGTCTCCGCTGATCGTCCCTACATGTGGATGGCGCTTGGGGGTGGGTTGGTTATTTGGTTCGCCTTCGCCATTCATGCCTCTTTCACCGCTGCGATGGCCAATGATGGAACATTAGATGCTGGAGCGACTTTAAGACTTTCAAGAGCGGTTTGGAAACGGTACTTACTTGGCGCATCTGTGGCGTTGCTGATTCCAGCTCTCCTTGTAGTTGCACCTGCAGCAGTTGGGATAATGGCCGATAGAGTGCCGCTTCAACTCGCTGCTGGGCTGGGCCAACTCTTAGGCCTGCTGGTAGTAGTCGTGCTGTTCTTTATCACTCCGTTGTGGGTTGCGCTAGCAGCGCGCCCGAAGCATGAGACGGAGAACTTGCTCATTGAATCGGTTAGAGCGAACCGATTCGGCAAGGTAGTACCTCGAGTTTTGCTTCTGTTGCTTGGCTGTTATCTGTTTCATTTCTCGGTGGTGACTTTCGGTGAAATTTTGCTTGCAGCGACCGGGCTGATATCAAACGACCCTACTGTTGAACTGACACAAGATTGGAAGTTGCCTGCAACTGTTTGGATCGGTGACTCGCTATGGATAGCAATTATTCGCACACAGTTCTACACATTAGGTTTGCTGTTGGTTTCAGGGCTTTGGACCAATGGTATGGTGAGGCTTCACGGAGGGCTTGAAGCGCGCAGAGAAGTGCTAGATATCTAGAGAGTCCTGGTCGATCAAGGATGAGTTAGACACGATGTAGTCTCGTCTGTCAGCCACATCTGAACCCATCAAGGTCTCGAACAGCTTGGCGGCGTTCGCAGCTTCTTTGCCATCTTCCATGGACATTCGCTTGAGGATCCTTGTTTCAGGATTAAGAGTGGTTTCAGCTAGTTCTTCCACGTTCATCTCACCGAGACCTTTGAAGCGCTTCCACTTTGTGTGGTCAATCTTGTGCTTTTTGCTTAACGCTTCACGCTCTTCATCTGAATATGCGTATAGCTGGTTGCTGCCTTTCTTAGCAGCGAACAGAGGTGGTTGTGCGGCGTAGACACAACCATTTTCAAGCAACGGCCTTAGGTGATGGTAGATCAACGTCAGTAGCAGACAACGAATGTGGCTTCCATCAACGTCAGCGTCACACAAGATAATAATTCGACCATAACGAGCTGAGGCTAAATCGAATGCCTTGCCAGACCCTCCACCAATTGAAGTGATCAGAGCCTGTGCTTCGGCGTTCTCAATAACTTGTTTCAAGGTCGCCTTACCAGCGTTAACGACTTTGCCTCGAAGGGGAAGCACGGCCATGGTTTCAGAATCTCGTCCCTGCTTAGCTGGGCCAGCAGCAGAGTTACCCTCCACAATCAGCAGCTCCGAGTCAGTCCCATGGACTCGACAATCGGCCAATTTGTCTGGCATGCCCATTGATGAAAGCGTTGCTGCTTTACGACGCGCATCGAGCTGCTGCTTGGCGGCAACACGAGATAAAATCGCCTGTGTAACCTTTTCACGGAAAGCGTTGACCTGAGATTTTTTACCACCGCCATCAATCCAGTTCTCCATCCCAGCTTTAACAGCGTTGTAGACAATGTTCTGCACTGGGGGAGTGCCAAGCTCTTGTTTAGTCTGACCCTTGAACTGAGGTTCGGCGAAGGTAACCTTTACCGCAGCAACAAGGCCCTCCTGAATATCTGATGGAGTGGCTCTGTCGTTACCAGCTTTCGCAAGCTTCTTTAACTTCTTAGCCTCGGCAATTAGAAGCTTATTGACGGCCCAAGAAAGTGCACGATCAAAACCAGCTACGTGAGTTCCACCTTCAGAAGTGGGGATGGTGTTGACGAAGGAAACAACTTTCGTTTCATATCCCTTAACCCAGCGAAGAGCGACATCTACAGTGCACTCTCTCGTGACCATCTTCATCTTGTTATCAACAGGGACTTTCTCACTGAATTCAGATTTATCGTGAATTGTGAGAATGTCGGTCACCGATTCGCCAACCGTTAGGAAATCAACATAGTCTCCCAGGCCACCTGCAGCCACAAAAGACTCGGGTTTCATGCCTGAAACCCGCTTGTCATGAAGCTTGACATTGAGACCTGGAACCAAGAAACACACTCGAGCAACGTGGTCTCGAATTTCTTGATACTCGATTTTTGCTTCTGGGTCGAAGATTTCAAGATCTGGCCAGAAACGTACGGAAGTTCCCGTTGCATTCCTTGGGGCTTTCTTAACCTTGGCGAGCTTCGAAGAGGGCTTGAACTTTCCTGTTGGAGTGTAGTTGCCAGGGACCCGATCTAGGAAGACAAGTCTCCAAACATGACCGTCACGCGTTACCTCCGTGACTAACTTTGAGCTAAGCGCATTAACGACCGATGCGCCAACGCCATGCAAACCACCAGAGGAGCTATATGCGCCAGATCCAAACTTTCCGCCGGCGTGGAGTTCTGTGAATACAACTTCAAGTGCGGTACGGCCGTCTGATTTTTTGCCGATTGGAATACCACGACCATTGTCGGTTACCTCGATTGAGCCATCCTTGTGAAGGATCACATCAATTTGCGTTCCGTAGCCTGCTGCAGCTTCATCAACTGAGTTATCGACCATTTCCCATACAAGATGGTGAAGGCCTTGGCTGCCTGTGCCGCCGATATACATGCCGGGGCGTTTACGAACGGCATCTAAACCTTCAAGAACTTGAATCTTTGAAGCATCATAGGCATTGGATTTTTTGTCCTTAGCTGGAGACCGTTTAGTTGTCTTCTTGGCTGATTTTTTAACGCCAGCCTTCGCAGTGGGAGCCTTCTTAGCTGTCTTTTTAGTTGCTTTATTAGCTGCCATCTTCTACCACCTCATCGATCCAACAGCCAAGATTCGATTCTTGGTTTCTTTGCAAGCACCATCACGTTTGCTGGCTCTCAGCTTTAAAGCAGTCGACTTGGTTTCTGGCTTGGTTGGAGCATCTGCTTGGCCAACAATACAGACTGCCCGCTCAGGGTTACCTACCCAGGCATAGGCTATGCGTCGCTCGTCTTTTAGTTTAGCCAGACGAATGCCACTGCCAGCTCTACCCTTAGTGGGAATTTCATGAGCCAGTGTGGATTTTGCAGTACCCATTTCGGTTGTAACCACAATCACAGCGCCGTCCTCGACACGGTCACAGGCAATAACGGTTGCGGTGCCCTTCAACTTCATCACAGCTACACCCTTAGCACCTGCGCCTTGCACACTGACGGAATCAACGGCGCATCGAAGCGCCTGCGCATCACTTGCTACCAACACTATTTCGTCGTCGTCAGCTACTTCGACAGCAGCAACAAGTTCCTCACCTGATTCGAGCTTCATGATGGTTTTAGCAGATTTGGTCTCCGCTAGGAGCTCTCGATCTATCCGCTTGCCTTTTCCAGATGAACTGACAAGAAGAATTTTGTTGCCCTCTGAAGCGAAGATATCGACTACTGATTCTCCTTTTTCGCATCCGAAAGTCTCAGTCGCTGACTTGCCTCGAGACCGTCCTTCAACTTCAGAAATATCATCCGCTAGGGTTCGGAGTAGGCGCCCTTTTGACGTAATTGCATAGACGTAATCATTCAGTGTGGTCATGGCTATGCCGCTAATTACGTCGTGTCTGGAGGTTGAATGGTTTCCAGAAGTGCCGACTGGTTCTCTTCCCACAAGGCCGGAGGCGCTGAGAGCCACTACGGCCGGTTCATCACTTATTGTGGCGAGAATGTCAGATTCAAGCTCTTCGACTGAGCTTAACTTATCCGCAGAGATAATTTGAGAGCGTCTTGGCACAGCATATTTGTCTACGACTTCACCTAGTTCGGTAATGACCATCTTTTTGCGACGGTTCTCGGAGTTAAGTATTTTTTCTAGATCTTCAATTGTTGCCGTGAGCTCTTCTTCTTCATCTATTAGCTCGTCATAGGCTAGGGCAGTTAGGCGTCGGAGCTTGAGCTCAAGGATATGTTCGGCTTGCACTTCGGTAAGCTCAAGCTCTGTCATTAGTTCAGCTCGAGCCGCAGCTGAGTTCTCAGAAGCTCTGATGATGGCGACGACAAGGTCAATGTTGTCAATAGCTATCAGTAATCCTTCAACAATGTGGAGGCGCTCTTCAGCTTTGCGTAAACGAAACTCGCTGCGTCGAACGATTATGTCCAGACGATGTTGGATGTATGCGTCGCAGAGATCATAAAGGCCAACTGTTGTTGGAACGCCATTAACCAGCACAACGTTATTGATGCTGAAGGATTCTTCTAGCGGGGTTAGTTTGTAGAGTTTTTCAAGTAGTAACTCTGGGCGGATTCCGGTTTTGCATTCCACAAGTAGA
>JAHDFH010000024.1:18723-28181 GCA_020628305.1 Acidimicrobiales bacterium
GGTTTTTCACGTCCGATATCTCAGTTAACTTGCCAGAATCTCGCAGCTGCTTTATCTTGCCTATTACCCTTTCAACCCCAACAAGGTACGGCAGTTCAGTTATCTCAATTCCTTGACGAGCCCGGGTGATTTTAACAATGTCTGCCTTGGCTCTAACCCGAACTGAGCCACGCCCAGTTTCGAAAGCTTCCTCGATACCTTCATCGATGATGATTCCCCCCGATGGGAAATCGGGACCGGGTACGACCTTCATCAGCTCAGCAGTAGTTGGCTTAGGTCGACGCTTGGCCATGACCAGTTTAATAGCTTCGAAACATTCTGCCAGGTTATGAGAGGCCATCGAGGTAGCCATACCAACAGCAATTCCAGAGGTGCCATTTACTAACAAGTTGGGGAGTAGACCTGGAAGATACAGCGGTTCCTGAGTTTCACCATCATAGGTTGCGCGCCATTCGACAGTTTCTTCATCGATTTCGCCCAGCAGATCTAGAGCAGCATCGGTTAGACGGCACTCGGTATAACGGTATGCAGCTGGAGGGTCATCAAGAGAACCAAAGTTACCTTGAGGGTCAATAACAGTGACTTGCTTGGCAAAGTCTTGCCCTAGGCGAACGAGTGTGTCGTAGATTGCTGCGTCACCATGAGGATGAAATTTGGCCATTACGTCGCCCACAACGTGAGCACATTTGCGGTGTGGGCGTTCGGGATAGAGGCGCATTTCGCGCATGGAGTAGAGTATGCGGCGCTGTACCGGCTTCAGCCCATCCTTGATATCTGGAATAGCTCTGGAGGTAATAACCGACAACGAGTACGCCAGGAATGACTCTCCAAGCTCCTCTGCCACCGGCACGTCGATGACCTCACGTGCGAAGGGTAGCAATTTTTGTTCTCTAGCCATGAAAAAACGCCTTATCTAGCTGCCTTTCACATCCTAGTGGATCAAAGGACCTAGCTGTGTAATCTCAGAACAGAACTATAACCCACTACAGTGGCAGGCTATTCATGCCGATACCTTGTGCATGTCAGCAAAGCTGTACTCATACAACCCGAAACAGTGGATGAATAAGTTGGTGCTGCGTGCAAGGACAGCTAGTTCTGAACGTGGCGGCAACTTGGTTGAGTACGCTTTGTTGCTAAGTCTCATTGTGTTTGTTTGCATTACTGCGATTGGCTCGGTTGGAAGCGCTACAACCGACAACATGGACGATCTTGCCAGCACGCTTTCGCCTTAGGCGTGGGTTAGAGCAGTCTGGCTGTCCATCAACGTAGCTGGCACTTAATCTGCAGCCGTGAGGATGTGATAATCCTTGGTTGTCCGTTAGCCTGTATAGGTGGCTAAGCAGTACCTCGTAAAAACCTATGGTTGTCAGATGAATGAGCACGATTCTGAGCGAATCGCTGGGTTGTTGGAGTCTGAAGGGTACGAATCAACTGCGTCACAAGATGACGCCGACGTGATTGTTCTTAATACGTGCTGTATTCGAGAGAATGCTGACAATAAGTTATATGGTGCGTTAGGAAACCTCAAGGAACTGAAGGCACAGAAACCTGACCTTCAGATAGTTGTCTCCGGGTGTCTTGCACAGAAAGATCGAGACAAGATTCAAAGCAAAGCTAAGCATGTTGATGTTGTCTTCGGAACCCACAACGTGCATCGAGCGGCAGAGCTTTTAGAAGAAGCCAAAGCCAACGGGCCGATTACTGAG
Organism: Acidimicrobiales bacterium; assembly: GCA_020628305.1. Taxonomy (GTDB): domain Bacteria; phylum Actinomycetota; class Acidimicrobiia; order Acidimicrobiales; family SZUA-35; genus JAHDDW01. Next base: position 20,430 of record JAHDFH010000024.1, read on the forward strand.
ATCTGGGAAGAGGCCCCAGACGATCACGAGTCTTTCCCATCAGCACTTCCAGCAAACCGTGAATCTGAGTTCATGTCATGGCTGACTATACAAATCGGTTGCGACAACAACTGTGCATTTTGTATCGTGCCTTCGGTTCGAGGCAAAGAGATCTCTCGTCCTGTTGAGGACATCGTTGCTGAAGCGCAACGTCTTGTGGCAGATGGCGTAACCGAGATTACTTTGCTTGGTCAAAACGTTAACTCTTATGGCCGTGACTTGGCACTAGATCTACGAAAGCAAGACGGAACTACTCGGGTGCGCCCGATGTTCGCCGATCTTCTCAGAGCCGTTGGCTCAGTCGATGGCATTCGACGGGTTCGATATACAAGCCCTCACCCTAAAGACATGAACGCTGATGTGTATTCCGTTATGGCTGAGCTTGACACGATCATGCCACATCTTCACTTTCCACTTCAATCTGGATCAGATCGTGTGCTGGCGGTCATGCATAGGGGTTACACAGGGGAACGCTTCTTGGAAAAACTTGCGCTGGCTCGTGAGATGATTCCAGACCTAGCAGTTAGTACAGATATTATCGTTGGCTTCCCAGGAGAGACCGAAGAAGATTTCGTCCGCACTTTGGAAGTGGCAGCGGAAGCCCAGTTCGATTCTGCATACACCTTTGTTTTCTCACCTCGTGAAGGAACCGAAGCTGCTGAGATGCAGGCAGACTTCTGTGATCCAGACGAAGTTCAAGAACGCTATAAGCGGCTTCGAGCTGTAACCGAACGCTCCGCTCTCTTGAAGTACCAAGAGCGTGTCGGCAAAGTGGAAGAAGTGGTTGTCGAAGGCCCATCAAAGCGTGACCCAGAGTTCACAACTGGGAGAACTGGGCAGAACAAGCTTGTTCACTTCAAGGCAGAGAACCTCAAGCCCGGAACTTACGCAACAGTCAAGGTCACAGATGCAGTAAGGCAGTATCTGCACGGAGAGCTCATCGAAAAGGTGGCGTCTCCGACTTACCGCAGCAAAATCCCAGTCTCAGCAGCCTAAGACCATTGGGGACGCGCCAAAACGCGACGCTTGGCTGGTTCAGGTCGGCTTGCGTCCTTACCATCATTCAAAAGGCGCCTGAGAAAAGCGGCGTGTAATCTCCATTCGCTAAGCTGTTCAGTCCCGCAGAGAACCTCTTCGGGCTTCTAGCCCTTGTGAAGGGCGAATGTCTTACTGGTTGATCCTTCCCATGGAAGCGACTTAGGGTTGGGTAAAGGGTGCCAACTTGGCTAAACCTTGCCCTTACTTGGCTAGACTGTGGCCATGACGGTAACTCCAGAAAATCTTAATCTTGACAAGTACAAACTGGGTTGGAGCGACGCTGAAGACTACGTTTACAAGCCTAAGAAGGGCTTGAACGAAGACATTGTGCGTGAGATGTCATGGATGAAGGGCGAACCTAACTGGATGCTCGAAAAGCGCCTCAAGTCTCTGCGTCATTTCGAGAAGCGCCCAATGCCCAACTGGGGTGGTGACATGTCAGAGATTTACTTCGACGACATTTACTACTACATCAAGCCAACAGAAGGCCAAGTTGATGATTGGCAAGACCTCCCTGATGCAATCAAAGACACCTACGAAAAGCTTGGTATTCCAGAGGCCGAACGCAAATACCTTGCTGGCGTTACAGCGCAGTACGAGTCAGAAGTAGTCTTCCACCGTAATCGTGAAGATCTTGAGCAAATGGGTGTCATCTTTTGTGACATGGATACCGCCCTCAGGGAGTATCCCGAGCTCGTGAAGCCTTACTTTGGCAAAGTCATTCCAATGAACGACAACAAGTTTTCTGCTCTTAATACCTCTGTCTGGTCGGGTGGATCATTCATCTATGTTCCTCCTGGGGTTGAGGTTGATATGCCATTGCAGGCTTATTTCAGAATCAACGCCGAGAACATGGGTCAGTTCGAACGCACACTCATAATCGCTGACGAGGGTTCAAAAGTTCACTACATTGAAGGTTGTTCAGCACCTGTCTACACCAGCGATTCGTTGCATTCAGCGGTGGTCGAGATTGTTGTCAAAGAGAACGCTCATGTCACCTACACAACTATTCAGAACTGGTCATCAAATGTGTTTAACTTGGTGACCAAGCGAGCAATTGTCGAAGCTGAAGGTCATATGGAGTGGATTGACGGAAACATTGGCAGCCGTCTCACTATGAAATATCCAGCGGTTTGGCTTGTTGGACCCAAAGCCTCGGGTGAGGTTCTGTCAGTTGCTTACGCTGGGAAAGATCAGCATCAAGATACAGGTGCGAAGATGGTTCATGCAGCTCCTGAGACTACATCGAAAATCATCTCTAAGTCGATCTCCAAAGATGGTGGGCGAAGCAGTTACCGGGGCCTCGTCAGAGTCGAAGACGGAGCCTATGGATGTAAGAGCCATGTCCAGTGCGACGCTTTGATTCTTGACGAGGACTCTGTCAGTGACACTTACCCGTACATGGAGATTGGTACCAAGGACGCTGTTGTTGGACATGAAGCGACGGTTTCAAAAGTGGCTGACGAGCAGATGTTCTACCTTATGAGCAGAGGACTCTCTGAGTCACAAGCCATTGGCATGATAGTCAACGGATTTATTGAGCCAGTGACTAGAACTCTGCCGATGGAGTACGCGGTTGAATGGAGCCGGTTGATTGAGCTACAAATGGACGGCTCAGTCGGGTAGTAGACTGATTCGCGAGTCATCCTGCGAGGCTCAATGCCGAAGCGGGATCTCTATCTCTTTGTTGACTTAGCTTGATAGAGATTCCAGTCGGCCATTGAGGCCGACCAGAATGACGCCTTCGTCGCACCTGCAAGTCACAGCCTTAATCCTTAGACTTCTTCTTAGCCTTGTTCTTGTGCTTCTGGCGGCGTAGTCCCAAAGAGCCGAAACCTGAGATTACCGCTATGTAGAAGCCTATGTCGTAGCCAATGCCTGTGTTATTTGGTTCATAGATTCTGTAGTCAGAGTCGATTATGAAATGCAGCAAAATACTTATTGGCGCTATCCAGCCGTGCCAGACACCCGAGAAGAATCCTGCCTCTTCAGCAGCATACGTTTCAGTCCCGGCAGCACAGCCAGAAAGGACAACGACTAGCGTGACAAGAGCTGCGGCATGCTTTAGTTTCATAGTGCTGAGCTTAGGTCAAAAATCACAAAAGGGGTGAGCAACTGCAATAGTCACTCACCCCTTCAAAGAAAGAGTTGAAAATTACTCGCCGTCTACAGCGTCTTCAACAGCATCCTGTGCAGCATCAGCCGCATCTGCAGCGTCGTCGCCTGCACCAGAAACAGCATCTTTGATCTTGTCATCGATGTCGCCTGGAAGATCTGGAACTTTGTCCATCATTTCTTCAGCCTTGTCTTTGAGGCCTTCAGCTGCATCTTTGATCTTGTCAGCGCCTGGTATGTTATCCATGATTCCCATTTGAATCTCCTTATATATAAGACTGCTTTCGCAGCACCGCCGATACTAGCCGAAAAATGGCTGATTTCGGGGTCAATCGTGGGTTGTTTGTGATTGAAACGTTGCTCAAGTAGCCTCGAGATAGTATGCCGATGCGCTCTGACTGCAAGCACTTTCAGACACGTTCCTATCCAAGCGGGGACACAGTTCGAAAGTGCGCCCTCGACCTTGCCCCCGAAGCGCCATGGCGGTGCCCTGAAACCTGTGAATCCTATGAGCGGCGACTTGCCGATGTTAATTGGCGTCACGGCACGCTCATTACGCCGCCGACGCCGGAGGAGCCTGAGAGTGTTGGCGAAGACGATTCAGTAGCCAAACTATTGGATGAGGCTGAAAACATTGTGAACAGTGTCGCTGATCAGGTGAAAGAAGAAATCCCTTTGCCGTCTAAACCAAAACGAAAAGGCATCTTCAGGCGCTTGTGGCCGTTCAGATCTTGAGTCCAAATTTCGGCTAATAGTTGCGGCTCGAATGAATTATATTTCGGTCTTGGGCCTATATTTAAGGCTGTGAATCTTGTGTTTGATACCTCGCTATTGGAGACCTTCGAATCTTGGCCGGACCGCTCGGAAGCTTTGAAGCTTGCTGAAGAGAGTGGCTTTCCAGACACATCTTCAGAACAATGGCGCTACAGCCCCATTTCGGAGCTGGCGGCGTTGACAGTAGAGCTAGTCACACAACGCCCAGAACCAGTGAGCGCCCAGTTAGAGCAGGGTTGCGCTGCCGTTATTCATATAGATAGCGGCTGGCTAGTTGGATCCGAAGTGGCTCAACAATATTCAGATCAAATCGAAGTTGTAGCTTCATATGATGCAGCTGCAACTTGCCAAGAGCCAGACTATTTCGCTCACATGTCAAGGGCTATAGCGCCAGAAACAGTAACTATCTCTGTCAAAGACTCCGCCGCCGTTGCAGAACCCATAACGATTGTTACTTCGGCCAACAAAGCTACAACACTCATTGCTCCATCGCTTAGGGTTCGGGTGGGCAGAGGGGCTTCGGCGCATTTTGAAATGGTCTCTACTGATATTGATTGTGCGGTGATGCTACCTACGTTGCATCTCGAGGCTGGGCAAGACTCTATCGTTGATTTTGCTGCGATTCAGAATGTGGGGCGTTCTACCAACATCATTGGGCGTGTAACCGGAAATGTTGAACAATCCGCAACTCTAAACTATGCGGCGGTCGGACTAGGAGCCCAGTATGCTCGGCAGCGTGTAGATATAAATCTTACAGGTCGCGGGAGCTCCACGAGAGTAGTTGTGCCATCGCTCGGTTCCCAGACCCAAGTTAGCGACGCTCGGCTATTCGTCAACCACATTGGCCCTGACACAACTAGCGATCTGCACTTTAAAAATGCTGTTGCTGACTCTGCTGGGTCGATATATACCGGCCTCATTCATATACATCCTGAAGCTTCGGGCTCTAATGCTGTTCAAAGTAACCGCAACATTAAGTTAGGTGAAGAAGCTTGGGCATGGTCAGTTCCAAATCTTGAGATCGAGAACAATGACGTTAGATGCGCTCACGCTTCAACGGTTAACACAATTGATGAAGAGCAAAACTTCTATCTACAGTCCCGTGGGGTAGCGCCAAGAGATGCAGAACGGTTAATCGTGAAAGGTTTCTACAACGAAGCGTTAGCGCGAATCCAAAGCACCACAGTCCGCCAAAAAGCAACGGCCGGAATTGCGGGGAAGATTCTAGAGATACTTCCAGAAGAGGAGATCGCTTAATGCTAGTCCGACTCTGCGACGCTCAAGATCTTCCAATCACAGGTGCGAAGCGTTTCGATGTAGATCAAGCAAGGTTGGCCGTTGTTCGTACAAGTAACGGTTCAATTTTTATAATAGATGATGAGTGTTCACACGCAGACTTCTCACTTTCAGAAGGCGAAGTGGACTCGGAAGACAACACAATCGAGTGCCCTAAACATGGGGCCCTGTTCGACATTGTTACTGGCGAACCTGAGTGTTTGCCGGCAACTAAACCAATTGCAACCTATTCATGGGAAATGCAAAACGGAGAACTATTTGTGGAGTTAGAAAATGAGTGAACTTGTAATCTCTGAGCTGGTCGTAGAGGTAGCTGGTCAGATCATCATCAATGGCGTTGACCTCACCATCAACCCGGGTGAAGTGCATGCTCTGATGGGGCCTAACGGCTCTGGCAAGTCGAGTCTCTCGGCAGCGTTGATGGGTAAGCCTGGCTACAAAGTGCTCTCCGGAAGTGTCACCCTCGCTGGCGAGGATGTTTTGGCCTTGCCGACCTGGCAAAGGTCCCGGCTCGGGCTTTTTTTGGCAATGCAGTATCCGACAGAAATCCCCGGGGTATCACTCGCCGATCTTGTTTCGAATACTGATATTGACATTGCTGTAGAAGAAGGGCTCAAGACTGAGGCTGCGAAGCTTGGACATGATCCTGCTTTGCTTGATCGCGGAGTTAATGTAGATTTAAGCGGCGGGGAAAAGAAGCGTAGCGAAACTATTCAGCTAGCGATGTCTAACGCCAAATATGCCATTCTTGATGAGCTTGACTCTGGGCTAGATGTTGACTCCCTGGCAAAGGTTTCAGCGAGAGTTGAGGAGTTAACCTCCGAAATGAACTTGGGAGTATTGGTCATTACTCACTACAACAGACTGTTACACGAACTCAAAGCAGATCATGTTCACATCTTCTCAGAAGGAAAGATAGTTGCGTCGGGCGGCCCGGAGCTTGCCCTCGAGCTAGAAGACACAGGTTATGCAGCCTATTCTTCAGCTAACGCCTGATCAAGCGTGTTCCACGCAAGGGTTGCGCACTTGATGCGAACTGGGAACTGAACAACACCCTTGAGCGCTTGAAGATCGCCAAGCTTAGGATCTATCTGATTGTTTTCAGGGTCTTTGCCTTCTAGTTCTCCAACATGGACATCCATCATCTGTTTCAATGACTCAACTAGTGCAAGAGCTTCGGGTTTAGTTTTGCCTTTGATTGCACTAGTCATCATGGAAGCAGATGACTGAGAAATGGAACAACCTGAGCCGACTAGTTTCACATCGGCTATAACGCCGTCTCGAACATCCAAGTAGAGGGTGACATTATCGCCGCAGAGAGGGTTGTAGCCTTCTGTCTTTGTCGCTGGGGGAGCGAGCTCGCCCGTATTGCGAGGGTTGCGGTAGTGGTCCATGATGATCTCTTTGTAAAGGTCTTCAAGGCTGCTCATTAGCGCGCTCCAAAGAACTCGATTGCTTTTACAAGGGCATCGCCGAGAGCGTCAATGTCGGCTTCTGAGTTGTAAACATAAAGGCTGGCTCTAGCGGTAGCGGCAGTGTTATAGAAACTCATCAGAGGCTTGGCACAATGATGGCCTGGTCTAACACATACACCAGATTCGTTCAATACCTGAGAAACATCGTGAGCGTGTACGCCCTTGAGTTCGAATGAGAATACCGCACCACGAGCCTCTGATGTTGTTGGCCCGAATAGCCGTAGATCGTCGCCAACTTTGGCGGGTATTGTTTCAAGGAAATAATCGGTCAGATAACTCTCATGCTTTTCAACATTGTCTAGTCCAAGGTCGCTCAGATAACTGATTGCGGCTTCTAATCCAGCAGCTTCAGCGATTGGGGGCGTGCCAGCCTCGAACTTGGCTGGAAGCTCAGCAGCTGTGAAACCATCCAAGGTAACGGTTGAGATCATGCCGCCACCACCAAGGAACGGAGGCATAGCGGCAAGCATTTCTTCTTTGCCCCACAAGACCCCTAAACCGCTCGGTCCAAGCATCTTATGAGAGCTGAACGTAACAAAATCTGCAGCCCAAGATTGAACATCAGTAGGCATGTGTGGAACATGCTGGCAAGCATCCACTACCGAGATTGCCCCAGCGGTTCTTGCGGCAGAGCAGAACTCAGCGACAGGATTGATCGTTCCGGTAACGTTTGACATTGCAGTGAACGCAAAAACAGAAGCACCCTTTAATTGATCAGGTAACCCAGCTAGGTCTATTCGGCCCTCTTGGTTTACTTCGATCCAACGAATCTTTATTCCACGTTCTTGAGCAAGCATCTGCCATGGGACGATGTTGGCGTGATGTTCTAACATGGTGAGCGCTACGACGTCACCTTCACCCAAATTGCTCCGACCCCAACTAGCTGCAATTAGGTTAATGCCTTCGGTAGCGTTCTTGGTGAATACAATTTCTTTATCAGACGCTGCATTAATAAATGTTGCAACAGATCTGCGAGCACTTTCGTAGCGCTGGGTGGCTTTCACTGCTAAGTCAT
>JAHDFH010000109.1 GCA_020628305.1 Acidimicrobiales bacterium
ACGCGCTTGCCCAAACCGAAACCGAAGAATATGAAAACCAGACCCGCAGACTCTCATCATAAACGAGGGAGCCTCGGGGGGCAGGTCAGCGTCGGCAAGTGGATCGAGTTCTACAACCGAAAACGCCCTCACTCCACCCTTGGCGGCAGACCGCCAGCCGTGGTCTATTTGCTCAGAAAAGAAGAAACCCAAACCGATCAGCAGGAGCAGAGAGTAGCTTAACTCACGACAGAACCTGTCCAACGTTTGGGTAGTAGCTCAGGGATCGAGTGAGACGCCTTCGATGATTTGGCGCGTGTCAATCCCACCCGCCATCGCGTAGCTGTCCAGCTCATTGAAAAACGCGACCCGCACTGCGAGATAGGTATTCGCGAAGAGCTTAATAGCCTCAGCCTCGTCAAGGTCTGTAAAGAGGACCGGCACATCGCGTGCGACGGCGCCCTGCAAGAGCAAATCTGCAAACAGGCGGGCGCTATCCGGCTGCTCACCAACGATGATGCGGCTGGGGTGGAGATTGTCATAGAGCGCGCGACCCTCGCGCAGGAACTCTGGAGAAAAGATGATGCGATCACTTCCCAGCTCGTCGCGTAATCGCCGCACGCACCCAACTGGAATGGTGTATTTGATGATAACAATCGCCTCTGAATCGGCTTCAAGGGCAGGCCTCGTCTCCAAATCGACAGATGATGTGTCAAAGTGGTTTGTGACGGGGTCGTAGTCCGTCGGCGTTGCCACGATCACATATGACACACCAAGCACGGCTTCCCTCAGGTTTGTAGTTGCAGAGAGGCTGAGTGACTTTGTCTGCAGATAATCCTGCAGTTCCACATCCTAGATCGGGCTCCTGCGATCCGACCGCATCGCCACTCGTTCCTGAGATGTATCGACGCCCACAACCTCGTTGTGCTGTGACAGAAGGACGGCGTTCGACAGGCCGACTTAGCCAAGGCCAATAACAGCTATTTTCATAGGGTTCTCCAATAGTATATCCTAACTGCCGCTAAATTTGAGGGCAGTTGCTGTGTCATCGGTACAGCGCGGCTGTCGCGTCGTTTATAGTTTTGCCAACCGTGCTTCATGTTGAAGAATTTGCTCTTCATTGAATAGCTTCCCAATCTGCTTTGCAGGATTACCAGCCATGATGGCATAGCACGGTACATTTTTTGTAACTACAGCACCAGCAGCAATCACGGCACCACGTCCAATTGTTATTCCAGATAGGATTGTCGACTTGTAACCAATCCAAGCATCGCGCTCGATGTGAATAGAGTGACGTTCATCTGACGGCAAACTGCCATCGAAAACCCAGGGTGCGTCGTAAGGTCGTTGACCAATCGTTGCAATTCCATGATCGTGTTTTCCTACGATCCCGACATAGCTAGAAATTCGCACGCCGTCCTCAATTACACCGTTTACCGCAATCCAAGTATCCATACCAATATTGACATTACGGCCAATCTCAAGCCTATCAGGCGCCATTATACATGCTCTCCTGCCGACGTACAGGTCGGGATGATAAATGACATTCTTTCGGATTGCCAAACGCCGCATTAGTCTTCGATATAGTGGACGTATTACATTGATAGTAACAAAATCTATTACCATTTTGCAATCCTCTCAACTTTTCTTCTTATTGCACCCAGAGCGCCTGTAACGCGCAGTAAGCGGGCCTCGCGCGACGAAATGATTTGGTCGAGTGCATTAAAATCTACAAGCACCTCCTCAGGAATATTAGTGGCACTATCAGCCAGGATCTTTTTTGGCATAGCTTTCATGAGTAAATTCAGACCGCTTGCATGAGTGCCTGCATGAAGACCCATATTCACGACATGACTTTGCTTGGGAAATAGGCTGACAGTATGTCTATCTATTGCATTTGCCTGCCAGTAAATCCACCATGAATCAAGGAAACCACGCTCGGTCATGATTAGCATGTTCACATAATTGCGTAGACCAAATACATTCATGTTCTTAACAAACGACGCCGATCGCTTGACCGTAGTATCAGCGGTGCGTGCTCTGTATGCTTGCCAGCGGTCTCGCCAAGTTGCCCACCCCCATGGGTGTGTCATAGGCAAAAAGTGTGCTCCATTGGAAGCCGCATCTGCCAACACGCCAATTGCATAACCGCAGATACTTACAACCTGCTGTTTTTCTTCACACTCGGTCAAAGCTCTGAGAAAATAGTCAAGTGCGAAACGGCCAAGTACTAAATCATCTTCAAGCACGATAGCAGCTTTGTGAAGAAGCAAAACTTCGTCAATTCCCTTGGTAAGCGATAATTTCAACCCCATATTATACTCTCGGCGAACGATAGTTTTCATTGGGTGAGGAAATGCCTCAGCAATAGAATGGGTGGCTTGAATCTTCTCCGTTTCACTCTCGGAACGCGCGGAATCTATAAATATATAAAGTGGCAGCTCGTCCAAAAACTGCGACGATAGCAAACTATTTAAGAGCCGAGAAAGTGAATCTGGTCGATCAAAACAAAAAATTGCTATAGCTGTATCTTGCATTTTTCATTCTCGGATTTGTGCATCTTCTAACCATCAAAATACTCAAAATAAAGACCGTTGGCTAGCTTTGTTAGACTACTAAATCTTTCGTGTTATTTAATTTGATCCTGCGCATTCGCCTGTTGCTTTGCAAGAATGACCAGAATCTGATTAACAGTTTGAAGCATATGAGCGGACAGGTGAACCTCAGGCAAGACTTGTTTCAGAGGACAAATTCAAGGGCAGGATCGAGTGTGCTATGATGGCTGGCCCTTTCTAGCTCCGATTGGTTCATAAGTTAAGCCCAAGTTCTATCATTTTTTTTCTGAATGTTCAAAGATGGGGATAGCACTAGGCCCATTAGAACCCACATGGTTCCAGATGCGTAAATCGCTCCTGAAAACATGCCTCCAAGGATGTACTGAAAGGCGAGTATAGCGAGCCAGCGGTGAGGTGAACGATGGCGGACAAGGGTCCAAATGCGAACCATAGCTGATCCTGTGAGGACAATGAAAGGAATTCCCCCCAAAAGGCCAGTCGCCATCAGTGCTTCAAGGATCAAGTTGTGAGGGTAAAATTGTGAAGTATTTTCCTCAATTCCATTGCCCCAGAGTGGGGACACCATGAATTGGTCCCAAGCGCCATTATACATGACAAGGCGTAGATTGGATGAAATATCTCCGTCTCCAAAAAGGGCTACAAGTCGTCCAAAAATACCGCTTGAAGAGAATAGAGCCTCATATTGAAAAATTACAGCACTGATAATTATGAACAGTATTGCTAGACCAATGACAAACGTTCGTCTCTGATGAGCGCCCGCCAAAAAAAGCAAAGCAATACTGCCCATTGCTGCAACTTGAGGTCCGCGCGAATTTGCGAGTATTAGGGTCGCTCCACCAAGTGCTATAACTATGAGCGTAACCCACCAAAACCTACTCTTCGAGTCTCTTGAAGTCAGAGCACAAACGCTCATCAATATGGCGCTTGCGCCCAGGTGACCCATAGAAATCGGATTGAGCGCCGAAACGCGGAGCCGGTTAGTATCATAGTATTGACCAAGCTCATTAGTCTCAAATGTATTGCCAGAAATGAGCGCTAAGCTCATTGCGACAACTGCGATTGCTGAAGTCCAAAAATATAGCTGGTTAAATACCTGGTCCTTTGTATTCGTTAGTGCAGCCAATGCTGGTAAGAAGCAAACACCAAAGCCCCAGATCCAATATGTTTGGTCTGGACGGCCTAAGTTCTCAAAATCCAGAATTGTAGCTAAAGACAGACGGTAGAAGTAGATCATCCAAAAAGTTAGAAAGAGTAGCAAAAAAAGCTTTGGCTGCTTACTTTTCGGGTTCATTACTAGTATGAAGGCTAGAGCTACAGCCAATGATCGCATCAAGATAGACAATTGGCTTGAGGGTAGATTCAGTATATCACTTAATAAAGCCAAGAATGGATAGCCCAATATGGACCACAGTAGTAAAAATAATAAAATTGATGAATATTTCAAAAAATACATCCATATCTTAACATGATTAGACTTCGACAGTTATTAGACCGGATTTTCAAGCCGATTGACTGATATACGACTTTTGGTCTAGTAAAATCTGTGTTTGAGTTCTTAGCTTGCCTATCGAGGTCATGTTTCGCGTAACCCTACAGGTCAGTGGGTCGCTGTATTGCCACTTTGATTGCGTCCGTTCCGTCCCACGGTTTGCTCCGCAAACCATCGCCGGTCTTCCGTGCGTAGTACAGCCATAACGTAATTGTTCCATATTGCTTCCTTCCATTCCTGAGAAAGGATCGTTAAGCTACTCTCTGCTCCTGCTGATCGGTTTGGGTTTCTTCTTTTCTGAGCCAATGGACCACGGCTTGCGGTCTGCTGCCAAGGGCGGAGTGAGGGCGTTTTCGGTTGTAGAACTCGATCCACTTGCCGACGCCCTTTTTTGCCTCCGATCCGGTTTCCCAGGCGTGCAGGTAGACGCATTCGTATTTCGGGCTTCGCCAGAGCCGTTCCACAAAGATGTTGTCCAGGAACCGTCCTTTCCCATCCATTGATATCCGCACGCCGGATCGTGGCAAGCGATCTGTCCAAGCGAAGGACGTGAACTGACTGCCCTGGTCAGTGTTCATGATTTCTGGCGGCCCAAACCGGTGGATGGCTTCGTTCAGCGCG
>JAHDFH010000025.1 GCA_020628305.1 Acidimicrobiales bacterium
GGCTCGCAAATTCCGGTGCTGCACAGTTCTAGCGGGCAATTGCAGTCAACCGGTTTCTGGAAGAATTTGCAAACGGGAAATTGCATCGTTTTTTATTTCAAACGAAAAGTGGCGCCTCGGGTTTTCCGGGTTTTACGAAGTCAAGGTGAATTGATCCGAAATCACCCAAGAGTATTACTTGAACGAACTTCTCAATAGCTAGCCATTCGATTGACGACAAGTGATAACGCCGCTAACCTTCCGGCCCACTGCTACTCACTCAAACATGAACCACGATGGAAGAAGTCGTTTATCAATTTCTGATACAAACCGCAGGCTATCCGCGTGCATCGATTGTCAGTGACACGTCTTTGGTTTTTGACAATACGGAAGGGCGGCCAGCGTATTTAATCGTTGACCCGGAATCTGCAGAACCGCTTGCGGTGGTGCATGTCGTGGGTGCTGTTGATGCATCCGGTTTATATGCCGCAGCGCACGCAGCCGAAGCGAACAAGAAAGAGTTAAAGCGTTCAACGGTCCAGGGCATTGTTGTTCGGATTGACTTTAAAGGCCGAACTGATAGTGAGAAGATCCAGTTTTACCAAACGAAAGCCGATGCTGAGCTGTATCCACTGTCTGCCTCTACGTTCCCGGACTTAGATTCATTGCGGGTTGGTAACAAGTTGAATGGGGTAATCCGAAACAACCCGTCAGCCCTAACTGCCAAAACATCTTTGACGGCAGGGGCGACAAGTAACAACGCTGAATTTATTTCTGTTGATGAAGAGGATGCATCAGAGGCTCAACAAAAAAGTCGTCTTGGGCTCTGGCTTGGTTTGCTTTTACTGCTGATTACTTTAGCCGATGTTGTTACGGTGCAGCTGGGTCAAGACGGTTGGATCAGAACCCAACATTCGGTTCTCTTAGTAGGTGCCGCCTTGCTGTTTTTGCTTGCTAGTCGGAAGCGTCATTTGTTGGGGAATGCGCGTAACTGACGCGCGTACTCAAAACGCGCGTAATTGATCCGAGAACGCTTATTGGTGCCCGTTTGAATTCCGTCGTGCAATTAATTCAGTGGTAGAAATTTTAAGAGCTGAACAGCCCGTAATTATCACGCCAGTTTGATCCGAAATTTTCCAAATCAGGAAACACTTGAGCTACGTCACTGGCATTCACACCCATCCACTCAGCTAGCAGAGCACCGTACTGATTAATGGAAAGCTCCGGTATTATTCTGCCTTTATCACCACTGTCATCCGTGCCTGCAATTTCATAAGTCGGTAGTTCGGTGAAAAAGGTGTTGTTGCCGTTAACTGCACCACCCATAACCATATGATGTCCGCCCCAACCATGATCGGAGCCATCGCCGTTTATGGTTAGGGTGCGGCCGAAGTCTGATGCGGTGAAGGTCGTGACCTCATTACTCACACCTAACTCAAGCAACGTATCGTTAAAGTCAGCCAGGCTGTTATCCAGCTCGGTCATCAACGCATTGAGTCGTGGTGTTTGATGGTCGTGCGTATCCCAACCGCCTAAGCCAACAAAAAACACCTGGCGTTTCATGTTGAGCGCATCCCGCCCGGCGATCAGGCGTGCAACCATGCGCAGTTGGCGTGCCAGCTTGCTGGTGTCGTCGTAACTGGTGGAAAAGTTTTGATTAGCCGCCACGACTCCGGCTAACTGACCAGACCCAAGCTTTGCTCGTGCGATGGTTTCTGCTGCCTGTTGTTTCAACGGATGTGAATAGTTCTGGGCGAGCATTTGATCGTGCAGGTTGCTGCGGCTTGCATTGCTCGCGGAAGCGCCGGTGTCCAGATGTGCAAGCAGGCTTAGCCCGTTGCTGGTGTTGAGCCCCAACGGTTGTATCAACTCACCCGGTAGCCAGGGGTTACTCCCGAACAACGAAAAGGTTGGCGGCAGCACCGCGCCTACGTTGGCATCTTGAAGCAAGTCGGCCATGCGTCCTCCCCAACCGGATTCCACCACCGACGTGGGTAAACTGCTGTATCCCTTCATCCATTGAGCTTGTTGGTGATTGTGTGCGAATAAATCGGCTGGGATTAAGGCGCTGTCATTCAGCACGGCCGTGCGAGAGATCGGTGAGATTAAATTACCGACGTTTGAAATCAGTGCCAGGTTGCCTTGCTGATACAAGCTGTGCAGTTGGGGTAAATACTGGTTGAACGAATAAGGACCGGGTGTCGCTTGCAGTGTGGATTGAGGGATGGCAAGCCCTGATCGGCTTGCAGCATAACGGTTGTAGGTATCGTTATCGGACGGGACGAACATCGAAAACGAATCGGCACCACCGTATAAAAATACGCAAACCAAGGCTTTGTAATCGGTTAACGAGGCGTACTCGCTGGATTGCGCAAATGCGGAACTGAGTAGCTGCAATTTGCCGGACATGGCTGCGGTGCCAGAGCCCAGCAGGGCCATGCATGCGCCGCTTTTTAGCAAGTCACGGCGTTGGGCTTGTTTTTTTGTGGGTGTCTTCATCATGATTTTGTTCACACCCTACATCTGAATCAAGTAATCGGGTGACGCCACGATCAGGGTAATCGCGTCGCGAACGCGTTGGCTGCGTCCGTTATCGGTGTCAGGCAGTGAATTGAGATGGCCCAGTAGTGCGGTACGTAACTCATCGGTCATGGAACCGGCGAGTAGAAGAATATCCAAGTGATCAAGCAGTGCATCCGGGTCGCCAGCCAGAGCCCGTTCGGTATCAAAATTTACATATGAGGCCTCGTCCGCACCCAGGCTTGTGCCGTCAGTAAAAAATCGGTTTATTTGTTCACCGATGCGATTCGTTGTGGCAATCTCGTTTGATTCGGTCATGATTTCAAATTCAGGTGCCACCAGGTTATTGTTCGATACTGGGCCGATTGCAGCAAACTCGGGTTTAAAAAAGTTAAACACCGACGGTGACTTTAAAATCGCCTGACCCGTTGCTAAATCCAAATCTTCTAACCGTGGCGAGTTTGTGTTGTATTCACCGCGCGATGAGCTTTGCGTACCAGGCGACACAGAGAACGCTCGCCACAAATGTGAAAGTCGAATGACGGGTTCTCGCAGTTTTCCAAAGTAGCTGGGTCGGTTGCTGGTTCGCGCCTCAGCGTCTAGCAATATGGCTTTGATGACGGCTCGTAAATCACCCCGCACACCCAGACCGTTGTCGTTAAACACGGAGGCAACACGGCTGACATAGCCGGGGGTAGGGTTGCTGGTTGTAAGGCGTTGGATCAGTTGTTTTGCCATGAATGGCCCGACATTGGGGTGATTGGCAATGTTATCCAACGCTAAATCCAAATCTTCCTGAGCGGTGAGCCCGGCTGGGATGAGTGTGCCCCCTAGCAACACTTTACTGCCCGTATCATGGTAATTCTCGAACGGTTCCATGGGGCTTATAAGATCTTGGCCCGTGCTTAATCCACGATTCCAGGTACCCGCGTCTTTGTAGTTCCAACCGGTAAAGACTCGAGCGAACTCTTCAATGTTGTGTTGGGTGTAAGCGGGTTCGCCAGTGGATGACCCATCCAGATTTAATTCGGTTACGCCAAGCGAAAACAACTGCAGAACTTCTCTGGCGTAGTTTTCATCCGGCCGAGTGGATGCGGCTTCATCACCTTTGGCGTTTTGAAGCATACTTAAGTAAATACCCATGACCGGGCTCTTCGTGACTGCTTCCAGCAAATCCCGGTAGTTGCCAAACGCATGATCTAACAAGGTGTCGTAATAGTGCGTTACCCCGTATTGTGAATTGGCCAGCGTGTAACCAATGTCACTGATAACAAAGATTTGGCTGAGGGCAAATGCAACGCGTTGCCTTAACTGGTCATCGCCGTCGACCACATTCGACCACCAGATTTCGTGACGCGGCCATCGATTACTGCCATTGGAATGGATGTTGACGTAGTCGAGGTGAGCGGGACCTTGCAGTGAGAACTGTTGTTCGAGCCAGGTGTCAATTCCCAAGGCTCGCACTTGCAAAATGTCTTCCGTGGTAGCACCGAATGAGGCTTGTGCAAGTAGTCGACTGGCTTCTGCTTCCGTCAGGGTATTGGCTGGGTCGAACACTGTGACCGTTCTGGATACCGTGTCTGATTCATTTCCGGCGTCGGTGACTGTCAAGGTTAAAGTGAATGTACCTGCCGTGGTGTAGGTATGACTGATGACGGAGTCTGTCGACGTTTGCACGGGCTCGCTGCCATCCCCGAATGACCAGTCATATTGCACAATGCCTACGTCATCAATCGATGCGGATGGGTCGAGTTGCAACGTCAGTGGCGCTGCGCCCAGGGCGTCAGTAGAAAACGATGAGATAGAGAACGCGGCCATCGGCGCTGTGCCGTTAAGGTCGTTTATCACATCAAACGCAGCTTGCGCCCAGTCAGAGGTGCCAGCCAGCGTCGTGGCCCTGACTTGCCACTCAATGGTTTCAGATGCAGAAGACGGTTCGGGTGAAGGTTCGGGTAGCTGGGCGTTGTAGGTACACAGGACTTCGTTGCCACCGTCGGGTATTGCGCAAACTTGAGCACTGGATAATGTGCTTATTTCGCTGCCTGCAACAGTCAGATCGTAGTGCAAGGCGTTATCCACCGGTGCCCAGATCAGATCGATGTTGGTGACGTCTGCGAACAGCGAGCCGTCTGCGGGGCTGATTAACAGGGGTGGCTCGGGAGTACCGTCATCGAGGACAACAATTGACACGGATTGCCAGCCCGATTCACCTAACGAGTTACTGGCGCGCACATTCAGTGGCTGTGAATTTGTGGGTGTTACATCCAGCAATACCGCGTATGTACACACAGCGTCTAAGCACACATCCAATGGGCTGAGGGATGTGATGTCGGATGATGTGTTGTTAACGCTATCTGCTAAGGAAACTTGGTACCTTGAGGCATTAGGAACGTTGGACCAGGTTATAACAACAGAGCTATTTCTTAAGTAAGTCTCTCCGTCAGCAGGTGCTAACAGTGCCGGTATCACCGGTGGTGCCGATGGTGGCTCGATTAAGTAGAAAGAACCCGCACCGGTATCGGATAAGCCGTTTTCATTTTCCGCTTGTATCTGCCATTGATACGAGGTGCTCACTCCCGTATTCAACTCCAACGTAAGAGCGCAGGTAGTTTCTCCACAAGCGCTTTGAGCGATGGTTTGTTGCGCTACTGAGTCACCGTTTTGGGTTAATAAAAAATTGTAATTGACTGCTGTTTGCGACGTGCTCCAGCTGAAAGTTATATTGCCGGTTTCCAGGAAGACGTTGGCAGTGGGTGTTATTGCCAGTGGGGTGTCCGGTGGTTCGTTGCTTGGTGGTACCACAGCAAATGTACTGCGCGTCCATGACGTCGTGCCTAACGAGTTTCTTGCGCGCACGCGCCAGGCGTGCAGCGGGGCGGCGGGTAATTCCAGCGTAGCGCTGAGTGAACATACATCGTCTACACACGCTTCTTGTGGGTTTATCCCCAGGGTGTAGTTTTCCTCCTTGGTGATTTGGTTATAAAGGAGAAACTCATAAGTAGCTGCTTCACTCACATCGGTCCAGGAAAAGGTCACGGTCTGACCTTCGGTGAATTCAGCTCCGTTAGCTGGAAGAAGGTTACTCGGCTGTGCAGGTACCGCTTGCGCTTTGGGAATGACGGACAGAGTGCGAGTGTCTGAGGTGATACCGCCAATGATGTTCGTCGCGGTTACTGACCAGTCATAAGACGCAAACTCAGGCAAATCAATCTGCAGTGATAAGGTGCAAGCGGTGTCCGAGCAACTCGATTGACTGATGGTTTCGGATACAAGGATTTCTTCGTTCGAATTGATAAGTTCGAACAAATAAGACTGGGCTCGTTCAGACGGAAGCCATCCAAACGTTTGTTGCTCCAGATTTTCAACCACAGAACCGTTGTCAGGGCCCAGCAGCAGCGCCACTGATGGAGGCTCGGTAATCGCTTCTCGCACTGTAAAGAAGTGCCCAACCCACGCCGTGGTCGCAACGGAATTGACCGCGCGCACTCGCCAGATATGTCTGCCGCCTAACGGTAGATCCATGGGTAGGGTTATGGAACAGGTACCCTCAGTACAAATTGAATCGGCTTCGTAGCCGATTAAAAACTCGCGAGTCTCAGGGGTGACGCTGTCGTAAAAATAGAAATCGTAAGTGGTGGCGTGTTCAGCAGCCAACCATTGAAATTCGGTTTGCGCGCCGCTGACTAACAAGGCATCGTTTGCCGGTGCAAGAGGCTGTGGCGGTTCAGGCGGATGCGGAGGCGCTTCAACGGTGATCGTTGTGGTAGCGGTTTGCCGTCTGCCGTATTCGCCCATCACGGTGACGCGAATGGGGTAGACGCCCGGTTCGCCAAATTGCAGTGTGACTGAGTTACCGGCTAAGCCAGTCAACGCAACAATGTCATCGTGTAAGGCGGACTCTTTATCCACCGGATTTAAATCCCAGGCCGTAAGAACCGGGTTGACGGGCCAACTGCTATCCAGACTGATGGTGGTTTCCAGCGGTGCAACGCCAGAAGTAACCGATACGATCAGCGGCAACACCGGCAATGGTTCTGTGGGTGCGGCCGGCTGCGATGAAACGGGTTTTCGCGTGACAATGGGGTGTAGCGGCAGCCGGCCCAACCAATCCCCGCCGGGATACCCACGCTGATACGCCAGGGAATACAGCCGCGCTGCTTCGCTTACGTTTTGGGGCACACCCGGGTTGCCAGCCGCATATCGGCTTCCCAGCTCTGCCATAGCGTAGGTGTCGCCAGCAGATGATCGCCGAAGCACCTCCGGGTTGGTCATGTTCGAGTATTGCGCGAGGTATGCCTCTTTGGACAACGTTTGCCCGTTTGCGGACCCTAGCATCCACAGGAGTAGCCCTGCTGACAGCGCCGCCGCGATTCTCGCCGATAATCTTGAAAAACTAGACATTTTGGTAGGGTAATCAGGGCGTTATGCGCACCAGTGACCGTAGTCAAACTATACACGCGGATTGGTGAACGTTCTGCTAAAACCGGTGCGATATTCCCTGTTGATTAGTGGATTAATCCAATTAATTCCGGAACCACTTGCGGCCAACACGGAAATACTGTAAAAATCCAATCAACATATAAACATATCTTTATATTTATGGATGCACTACTCTCAAGCCTTCGTGCAGCAGGCGAGCCGACACGGCTTCGACTGCTCGCTCTGTCGGCGCATGGCGAGCTCAGCGTGACAGAATTCACACAAATACTGGGCCAGAGCCAGCCGCGAGTGTCTCGTCATTTAAAGCTGCTGGTGGAAGCGGGATTGTTAGAGCGCTTTCGCGAGGGTGCTTTAGTTTTTTATCGCATTGCGTCTAACGGCGAGTCAGCACACTTTGCCCGCACGCTGGTTGATTTGCTACCGCAGGAAGACAGCGCTCTAAACCGGGATTTAAACAGGCTTTCGCAAATTCGAGAGCGACGCAGAGCCGTTGCAGAGGAGTATTTCAATCAGAATGCGGCGGAATGGAACCGTTTGCGGCAGCTTTACGTGCCGGAGGCCGAAGTTGAACAGCAGCTGGTGCGGGTTATCGGAGAGGAGCCAATTGGTTCTTTTATAGACATTGGCACAGGCACGGGACGCATTTTGGCGTTGCTGGCCGACCAGGTGGAACACGGAGTGGGCATCGATCAAAGCACCGAGATGCTGTCCGTTGCCAGGGCTTATCTGGAACAAGAAAACTTAAAACACGTGCACGTGCGCAAAGGTGACATGTACCACATGCCCTTTGATGACCAGTCGGTGGACCTTGCCACTGTTCATTTGGTGCTGCACTACAGCCTGGATCCGCTGCCCGTAATCAAAGAGGCCGTTCGCGTGCTGCGCCCGGATGGGCGGCTCGTCATTGTGGATTTCGCCCCGCATCAGGAAGAGCATCTTCGCACTGAGCACAACCATCAGCGGTTGGGGTTTAGCGATGCCGAGATGAAAACCGCTATGCAAGCCGCCGGCTTAATACCTGGTGAAACCCATTCATTAACGGGCGACCCTCTAACGGTAAATATCTGGCAGGGCACCCGGACTTCAGTCCATTGAATGTGGGCTGTGAAGGTCATCTGTTATTCAGCAGGCAACCGTCATTTTAATTTCGCATTAGATTAAAAAAAATTCCCATGACACAACCAAAACTCTCTTTCGAATTCTTTCCGCCCAAAAGCGATAATCAAAAACGACGGTTCTGGCATACGCTGGGGTGCCTGGAAACCTTAAAACCTGAATGGATCTCCATGACCTGGGGTGCCTTAGGAGCTGACAATCAGCCCAGCCTGGATGTTTTGCGAGAATTAGGGCAGGAATCGCACCTGCCGGTTGCCGCACATCTGACGTGTTTTGGTTGTACGGAAGCGAACTTAATCAGGCGATTGACCGCTTTCCAGGCCATGGGGGTGAACCATATCGTTGCGCTGCGCGGGGATAGACCGGATGAGCGAGAGTTGGCTCGATTAGAGCGCGTAGCCAGGGCCAAACTGCCCATCGATTCAGAGCTGCGCCGCAATCCGGTGAAAACCCTGAAGCATGCCGAAGAACTGGTGGCGTTAATTAAGCAGGCCAGCGGCATGGACATCAGTGTGGCGGCATACCCGGAAGCACATCCTGAATCCAAAGATATGAAAACCGACTTGTTTTATTTAAAGTCTAAATTGGACGCAGGCGCTAGCCGGGCGCTCACGCAGTTTTTCTTCAAGCCCGAGACATTCTTGCAATGGCGAGATCAGGCTGCGTCAATCGGCATCGCTAAACCACTGGTGCCAGGCATCCTGCCTATCCACGATATTGATCGCGTGCAGGTATTTGCCCGCCGCTGTGGCACGTTCGTTCCCGCATCGATCGTCAAGCAATTTGAGCGGTGTGGCAACAATGCAAACGCCAAGCGCGAGTTGGCCTTAGCGTTCTCCACGCAGTTGTGCGAAACATTACAGCAAGAGGGTGTGGACGAATTCCACATCTACACGCTGAATCAATCGTCGCTGGCTTACGACTTAGGCAAAAGGCTCCGTCAGCCGGTAGCAGAACACGCCGCTGCCTAGGGTTTCCAAGGTATCATTCGCGGCCTTATCACGCAGTTTCATTGGTAGCGCCGTTTAATGTCGAATACGCACAAAGTGGGTTTTGTCAGTTTAGGGTGCCCGAAAGCCCTGGTCGATTCCGAACGGATACTGACGCAACTTCGCACCGAAGGGTATGACATCGTCCCCAGTTACGATTCGGCGGATTTAGTCGTGGTTAATACCTGCGGTTTTATCGACAGTGCCGTGGCGGAAAGTCTGGATGCCATTGGCGAGGCGATTAATGAAAACGGTAAGGTCATTGTGACCGGTTGCCTGGGTGTTAAGCCGGAAGAAATTGCAGCCCAGCACCCTGAAGTGTTGGCCGTTACGGGGCCGCAAAAATACGAAGAAGTGGTTGGGCATGTGCACAATCATCTGCCGCCCCCGACGGAACACAACCCGCTGATCGATTTGGTTCCGCCACAGGGTATCAAGCTGACGCCGCGGCACTATGCGTACCTTAAAATTTCCGAAGGCTGTAACCACAAATGCAGCTTTTGCATAATCCCGTCGATGCGGGGCAAACTAGCCAGTCGCGAAGCCGGTGATGTTATGAGCGAAGCCCGTCGGCTCAAAGACGCTGGCGTTCGCGAGCTGCTGGTTATTTCTCAGGATACCAGTGCCTATGGTGCGGACATTCGCTACCGCACCAGTTTCGATAATGGGCGACCGGTTAAAGCGAAGTTTCAGGAGTTGTGTGAAGCCTTGGGGGAATTGGGAATTTGGGTCCGTTTGCATTATGTGTATCCGTATCCGCACGTAGACGACGTGATTCCCCTGATGGCAGAAGGGAAAATACTGCCGTACTTAGACATACCGTTTCAGCATGCCAACCCAAGGATACTGAAGTTAATGAAGCGCCCTGCGGCAGCTGAAAACAACTTAGAGCGCATTAAGGCCTGGCGGGAGGTATGTCCGGAAATAACGATTAGGAGTACGTTTATTGTGGGCTTCCCGGGAGAAACCCAAGCAGAGTTTGAAGATCTGTTACAGTTTTTAAGCGATGCACAACTGGATAGAGTGGGCTGTTTTACTTACTCGCCGGTGGAAGGCGCAGCTGCTAACGAGTTGCCGGATGCGGTTCCTGAGGAAGTGAAACAAGAGCGGTTGGAAAGGTTTATGGCGGTACAAGCGAAGATCAGCGCCGATAAACTTCAAGCGCGAGTCGGGAACCGCGAGGTTGTGTTAATTGATGAAATTATTGATGATGTAGCAACAGCCAGAAGCTACAGTGATGCGCCGGAAATCGATGGTGTGGTGCATATTCCGGTTGATGAGTATGACGTTGAGGCGGGAGATTTTATCGAGGTGGATATTACTCGAGCGGATGCGCATGATTTGTATGGCGAGATTCCTGACGACTGAAAACCTGTCGCTTCCGTTTAAATCGTAAATTCTCTCCGTACTACTTAAATCGTAGATGCTCTGTGTACTACTCAAGTTGTAAATGCTTTCTGCACTACAACGGATGAGCGGTAGTCAGGTCTCGACGCGCTGTTGAGATGGTCACGGTGAATCCCATCACGACGTCCATTAATGCGCCCACCATCATGATTAAGAAAGTGGTGTTGCCTAATCTTGGAACGATTAAAAATTCGACAAAAAAAATCAGAAAAACTACAAGAGACAGCACGTGATCAATAATGGATGCGGTGTTTGTACGTGTGGCTTTGAAGGTTTCGATGTACAAAAACAACAAGCTGGCAATAATTAATAAATCGCTAACCGTAATGATGATGTGACGTGTGGATGGCAGCTTGAATTCAGTAATGATGATGTTCATCATGGACTCTTCCACCGGGCCTGCAATCATGACGAAGTTGGCTGCAATGAGTAGGTACAGGAACAGGGGAATCGAAAGTATCCAACGCATCGTAATCTGACCGTTTAGTGGGTAGCATGGAGTATAGCTTGCGATTGTGTGGAGTTTAATTTGTTGTCATCAGCGTCTATCGTTTCTGTCCGTCTGTTTGTTGATCATAAAAAACCAATAAAATCGCACCGGCGAGTTTTAAACAATTACGTTTCGCGTTAAAATATCTATGCAATGGGCAGATCTTCAATTTCTGCAACTGTGTTTATATATAAGTAATACTGAATAGCTAAGTTATTAGTACTACTAAATACTGTTTTAGAGGAACCCCTTAATATGCGTAAATCGGCTACCGATTACACAGCCTGGTCAATTGATGAATTGCGTAAGGAACTAAAAGTCATCGAAAAGACCATCAAACTTAAAGAAACTAACGAACGCAAACATGTATTGGCCGAACTCAAAGCCGTCGCACGGCGCAGTGGCTACAGCCTGGAGGAATTCCTGGCGCTTGAATTGGGAAGTCCTGCTCAGTCTTCCGCTGCAAAAGCCAGTTTGGCGAAAAAAACCAAGAAATCTTTCACGAAAAAGCGTGCTCCGGCAAAGATCAAGTATCGAAGCCCGATAAATACAGAGGATACCTGGACGGGTCGCGGCAGAAAACCGAAGTGGGTCGCAAATTTTCTTGAGCACGGGGGGACGCTTGAGGAGATTGCGGTTTAGTTAGGCTGAGCACAGCGTTTTCTGTTTTGTCGGTACGTGCAAAACGTTATAAGTCTGTGAAATGTTCCCTGGCTCCAGGTTGTCCTTACCGGCCCTAGACTAAAGTAGCGGGGTCTGTCGGCCAGTAACTGATTTATGAGTAACAGTTACTGGTCGGGGTAAGTCGCGCGGCGTAAACTGTGCGCAAAAGACATCGATCGACATAATGCAAACAATAGAAGGGATGTCAGTGGAGCAGAAGAATACCCGGTTGGTGAAGTCGTCCGCTATTTTGAATGCCTGGATGACCAACCTCGCGAACGTTGGTCGCGGCCAGAAGCAGATGATCAGCATGTTTGCTGATTCGGCGATCGCCATACTCGCGTTGTGGTTAGCGTACTCCCTGCGCCACGGCATGCCGTTCTCTGATTTTTATCACACCTGGTACCTCTTTATCATCATGCCGGCGATGGTGTGCATTATTTACGCGGGGCTGGGTATTTACCACTGGGTGGTGCGTTCGACCAACAGGCATCTATTCGCTCAATTGGCCAAGGCCAGTGTCGTGTGTGGGTTCACCTTGCTGGTTGTGATGTATCTTCTTCCTCCAGATCGTTCTAACCCGCGCTCTCTGTTCATATTGTTCGCCGGGTTGTTGCTGTTGGGTTCGATTACTATGCGCGTCGCCTGGCAATCTCTGTTCGATACCAATCAAGAGGGAGCGCCCGTAGCAATCTATGGTGCGGGTAGTGCAGGGCGACAGTTAGCCAGTCTGCTCGCCGGTGATAGTACCTACTCACCGGTTTTGTTTATCGACGACAACCCATCGCTTGAAGGCACCTACATACAAGGCTTACGGGTGGTATCCAGTGATAATGTTTCGCTGGCAGACAAGCTGGTGGACAAGCAGGTAGGTACGGTCATACTCGCTATGCCGTCCGTGGCAACGTCCACCTATCAGCAACTGCTCGGCCGCGTGCAAAAATTGGGGTTGTCGGTCCATACAACTCCGTCCATTTCAGAGCTGATTGCCGGCCGCATTACCAGAGATCAGATTCGGGAAGTGTCCATAGCAGACATTCTCGGCCGATCCGAAGTGGACGCTGACCCCGACGTCATGGGCAAAGAAGTCACTGACAAAGTAGTGCTCGTCACTGGTGGTGGCGGTTCCATCGGCTCAGAGTTGTGTCGGCAAATTGCCAAACTCAACCCGGAAAAATTGATCCTTATCGATCACTCAGAAGAGAACCTCTATCACATTAATGAAGAGTTGCAGCCTCTGTTTGCGTCCAGAGTGACCACGCAAGGCTTAGAAGCCGTTTACGACCCGGTGCTTTGCACAGTGAACGATGTGGCCTCTCTGCGAAAGGTTTTTGAGCAGAACAACGTGCATACGGTATTTCATGCGGCAGCGTACAAGCACGTACCGATCATCGAGCGGCAACCCTCTCAAGGGGTGAACACTAATGTCTTCGGTACGCTGAACGTGCTCGATACAGCTCTTGCTTCTGGCGTTGAAAATTTTGTGCTGATCTCTACCGATAAAGCGGTACGGCCTACCAACGCCATGGGTGCATCAAAACGCGTAGCCGAACTGTGTTTGCAGGCGCGCGCGAAAGGAAACAGCACAACCAAGATTTCCATGGTGAGATTTGGAAACGTACTGGGCTCCTCCGGGTCAGTGGTACCAAAATTCAAGTCGCAAATCAAAGCGGGTGGTCCAATCACCATCACGCACAAAAACATCACGCGCTATTTTATGACCATTCCCGAAGCCGCTCAATTGGTGTTACAAGCGAGTGCTATTGCCAAGGGGGGCGATGTGTTCGTTCTGGACATGGGGGACCCCGTGAAAATAGCCGATTTGGCAAAAACAATGGTTCGCTTATCCGGCGCAAAGCTGGCCGAAGAAACCGGCGACAGTGATGACATTGAAATCCGGTACGAGGGCCTCAGGCCGGGTGAAAAGATGTACGAAGAATTATTCATCGGTAATGGGCATCGCCCCACGAGCGTTAAGAAAATATTCACAGCCGATGAAGTGATGATGCCTTGGCAGCAGTTGAATGTGGAACTGCAACAGCTACAGAGATTTGTAGAAAAAGGCGACGAACAGGCATTGCGAACTAAGGTGCTTCAGCTTGCTTTGTATAGCGGTCATGGCGGTGACGTGACAGGAGAGCATACTGATGGCACATCTGATAAACAGGTCGTGACGGTTTAGTTGATTTCGACACTAAATGGTATGCGACCGCTAACTATTGGTTTTGGGCAGTCGTTGAACCGAGCAATCGGCAATTACAGCGATTAATGGATTATTCGTCCTTGTACAAAAACTCCCAATTTTGCAACGTCGCTTCGACCGGGTTTTCCTCAAATTTTTTGGATTTTGTGTATTGGTATCCCGGTACTCGACAAAGCCGGTTGAGCATATCCATCATCATTTTCATATGGGTAGTAAATTTATAGATGGTGGCGTCGTACTGCCCACAAATTTCGCTCGTTAGTAAACTGAGCGATTCTCGGTTGGTAATCCTTTGAATATTTTTCTCATTGGATATGAGTTTCGGATTTGACGCTATCAGAATTTTATTGATAGCAGCGGACAGTTGGGTGGATACCACAGGGTTACAACGCTGAAGCACATACTTTACTTCGTTGCTCGGGTAGAAGTCGCTCCTGGTGAATTGATCCAAGTGTTCTCCGAATACTTCCTTCGCCATCTTTTCTCTTAATACCAGTTCTCCCCGTGCAGCTCTGCACGAGAGTCTGTGGTCAGTTGACTCTCCTACAATAAGCATGTCATCGGATATTACGTACCCTCCGTTAGCTCCTGTGATTAGAGAAAATGAGGACTTACCTGAATTTTGGCGCCCAATCAAAATTGCAGCAACCTGATTGAATGTGCAGCCACTTGCGTGAACCACTAGGAAGCCTTTGACGAGGCTTGCATGCCGCAGAGCTTTCAGTAGCAAATTTTGGACATAGTGCGGATTTCGTTCGTAACTGAGTGGGTTCAAAAAAATCTCAGTTGTGCCACGAACGTTCCAGCGAACACGGGCGCAGTCGAATCTGCTTTCGAATGCCTGCTCATGCTCGTCGATGTCGGAATTAACATCTGTTAACGGATAGACCGTAGATGTCGGGGCGACTGGTACGGTGTCGTCAAAATAAATGGAACAATCCGCGGGGCCCTCGGTGCTTCTATCGCTGATTTCCCCGAACTGGGCGAAGATATGGCGTGCGTCGTCTAAATTCGGATGTTCAATGCTGAAGTCCAAATCCAACGGGGCAAAATTGAACGTCGTTCTCAAAGTACCACCTGAAGGGGGCGGGCTAATTTGCGATGGACACAGACTAGCCCCCCCACAGCTGATGATATTCGGTTAAGCTTGGTTTAAAACCTATAATGTACCGAAATTAACCTACCGGCTTGCTATTTCCCTTGTTATTGTCATCACCTTGTTTAACGCTTTCTTCCATATCCACCACTACGAGCGCTGGCGCTTCGTACTTAACATTTTCCATAGCTTTGCTCCTTTCACTAAGCTTATAAACGCGATTTTCGACACCGTCTGAATTTTGACGTGAGATATAGAGCTTAACTAAAGAGCAACATAATGTCACTCAGTCATTAGTATAGGGGTGCGGCCAGACACTTCTGAGTTTTTAGCCCTCCAAGAATCTTATCCTTGCCGGTTTTCCCTTTTTTAAAATAACACTTCCAAAAGCGGCACCTCCCCAAGGTTGAACTTTCTCCTGGGTGAGCTTAAGTGTGACTCTCTAAGTGAATAGGTTTCTCGCCCTAAAATCGATAGTTTTAATTGAGGATTACATCAATTAACCAATTACCGCTGAAATGGCAAAATATCGAGGCTGTATTTTTATTGTGCCGGGCTTCCGCGTGAGCACACACGGCCCAATTGGTAGCGTCAGCTGCAAGGACTGGCCGCACCTTATCCTCAGATTCAAGTAGTGAAAATAACGGAAATTAGACGAATGGATAGTCTGGACTTAAAAAATAAACTGCAATCTGCGGGCTATGAACTTACCGAACTTGGTGACGGCACGGCAGCTCTTATCAGTCTTGATAAGGGCAAAATAGTGACGCTGAATCGCGTCGCAACCATAGTGGTTGCCAGCCTATTTGATGATCAATTTGAGAGCATGGACATTCAAAACTTCATAGATCACCAATCAGAGAGTATCTCTGATTTGTTTTCTGAATCTACTGGAGTTGTTATGGACGACGTATCAAAGTTCGTGTCTGATCTAATCAATGCCGTTGAGTAAGGCCAGAACATGAGAGCGCAGAACTTTGTGCAAGGTATTCGAATAAGACAAAGACCTGCAGCTCTGTGAACCCCTTGAAGACGTCCGTGACATTGACCGGAGTACTCTCGGAACTTCACTCGCAAAAAACCCGATTGGGTATTGCGATTGGGTTTTTAGTACTCAGTGCCTTCACACAGCTGGCCCAACCTTGGGTGGTTGGAAATTTAGTAAGTGTTGCGGTCGAAGATCTGCAGAATGAATACAGTTTCATCGGCTGGTTGAAATTACTATCTATCTTGCTGCTTTTACAGTATGTATCCATGTACATCGGTACCGTGATGATCGGTACGGTTGGTGAAACTTGCCTCTCAAGTCTTAGACAAAAAGTACATGCAAAACTATTGCATCTGCCTCTTAGCTTTACAATCGAACATAAAAAGGGTGATTTAGTTGCGCTGCTCAGCAACGAAACTGCTGTGGTTAGTTATTTCTTTTCAAATCATGTAGCGAGTTTCATACCTCAAATTATATCTTTGGTTGGGGCGATCGGCATGCTCATTTACATCAACCTGGCTTTCGGGTTGTTAGCGGCTTTCAGTGTGTTTCTTTTCGTTTTCATCGCCAAAGTGCTTGGGCGAAACGTCAGATTATTAGCTGCCGATGTCATGGAAGCAAACAAGAAGGCAACAGGCCTCTTCGAGCAAGATATTCTCCTGGCTGAAGAAATCAAGATGATGTCGTCGGAGTGCAGTCGACATACAGAGTTTAACTTGATTAACAGTAGGTTATTGGTAGCAATGAAACACTACATTCTGCGCCAGAACCTGCTTCTGCCGTCTGCCAGTTTTCTGGGGAGTTTTACGTTGCTGCTAGCGGTAGGTTATCTCTACAGTACTAGAGATAGCTCACTCATAGGTGCTCCAGAGATTGTGAGCCTACTCATGTACGGGTTTATTTTGGTGCGACCGATAAGTAATTTCGCAGCCATTTATGGGCACTCCCAGCGTGCTATCGCAGCACTTAATCGTATAGACGAGTTTTTCAAGGAGAAAGATGAGCGGTCTCTACTACCTACTAGAGATCTTCGGACTTTAGATAATTTTGAGAGATTGGAATTTGCTGACGTTGGTTTTATTCACAATGATCAATCTATCGTACTTAAAGGCTGCAACCTACAGATTTCTCGCGGTGAGAAGGTTTTTATTCTGGGTGAAAATGGAGTTGGCAAAACAACGATTGCTCGGTTGATCATGCGCATCTACAGTGCATCGTCTGGCAAGATATCCGTAAATGGTGTTGACGTCTCTGATTATCATCTTGCTTCGTTGAGACAATCAGTAGGGTTTGTCAGTCAACACGCTAATTTTTTTAGCGGAACTGTCTTCGACAACATTACGGTAGGCTTGGACAGTGTAGACAGAGGAACAGTGATTGATACGTTAGGTCGTATAGGATTTTGGCCATGGATTGCCTGTTTACCCAATGGGCTGGATACAGATGTCTTAGAGCTTGGGTTAAATTTATCTGGTGGGCAACGTCAAAAGTTGTCGCTGTGCCGAGCAGCGGTGCGTGATGCGCAATTTATTATCCTCGATGAACCAACATCCATGTTTGATAGAGATTCGGAGGAACTTTTTATAAAGTTGCTTAAGCTCTATTTAGAGGATAGGACTGCGCTCATAATTACCCATCGCAGGAGCGCATTAACCATAGCTGATAAAGTCTATGAACTAAGAAATCATCAGCTGTGGCTCCAAACGCAGTGAAACCCAAGCATGATGTTCAACCATGAGATACAGCTTAGAAGTTACGAGATACCAGCAATCGGGCAAAGAATCCCGAACCGCTTGTGCGAAAGGCTCAGGTTTCTGCAGAGAATTTCAGCTCTCAGATTATTCGGTGAAAATTTCATGTTCTCAATCAAAGCGAGTTAGTTCCTGGAGCAGCTTTGATGTGCATTATGTATTGATCGGTTATGTATCTGACGGTCTTGATAAGTTTTATGAACTGAATCGGCGTGAACCACTTGATGGTGCAGCCGTTGAGGTATGCAAACGCGTAAGTGGTAATTTTGTATTGATTTCGGTGAACAGTCGATCCTACAAAGTTGTGGTCACTTGCGATATCTGCGGCGTTATACCCTTTTATTGGTCGGATGTCGGCAACGAACTTCGAGGCGGGTCTTCTCCTACTGACCTTGTCCAGCTGCTGCCATCCAGAAACCTGGATGAAGAAAATTTCTTTAGAGCACTCACATCCGTAACTTTAAAACCGAATAGATCGCTTTTCGAGAACGTTTCAAAACTCCATGCGCTCTCTGCAGTCGAATTTGATTTACGTGGTTGTCAGCTGCAATCGTTCATCCACAGCACCACCAATGAGGCATTATTTTTTAATTCGGTGCAAAGCAATATAAGTAGGCAGCAGCAGTGTTTTTCACTTTCACAAAATTTGAAGCTTAGTGCAAAGGTCATTAAGTCGCAGGGAAGTACGCTAACACAGTTAAGCAGTGGCCTTGACTCTGGTAACGTCTGGGCAGCGATGCAAGCTGAGAGCCCACGTGCGGGCTTAGCTATATATTCGGGTTACTTTGATCAAACGGGCATAGAAGATGTTGAATTGATAAAGCGATGGTTGGCTTCTGTACCATCTGGCACCGATATTTATGTAGACGAGAATGTAGTCGATAAACTGGTGGTTTTTTTTCATGATTACATGCAGCAGGACCATACTGCATATCCAGTGAATAGCCACACCACGTTTCCAGCTATTAGGGCCAGCTTGAGCTCGAAAACCTCTTACGCTGTGGTTACCGGTGAAGGAGGTGATGAACTGTTTGCGTTAGGGCCGCAGGTGTTATTCAAACTGCTGTTTACTGGAAAGCTGAGCGATGCCATTCACTTTTTTGATCTAAAGAAAAAAATCAAAAGCAATGGATACTATACCCGGAGGCAACTCAGTTCAGGCTTAGGATTTAGGGGGTTGGTTAGGCCTCGCGGTCGAGCACACTGTACAGTACAAGAATGGCTGGGGCGAAGTCGTAATTTTGTAGGGCTCGCTGACAGGCATAAAAGCCGACTATTCAAATGTCGTTTGGATTATGAACCCGATAAAAACGTGTATTTTCCATGGGAAAATTTAGAGTATTGCCTGCTTAGTAATCTCAAACTTATACAAAGCAGCTTTTGGTTGGAAAAAGAGTTTCTTCGAGCCGATCAGTCGGGCTTTGATCTTTATCATCCCATACTGGAATATGGCAATATTAAATTGGTTGCAAGTGGTAAGGCTCACTATCTGTGGGCGAAGGGTCTGAGAAAGAATCCATTGCATGAATCGTTGGAGTTGTTAAAACCCAATTTCAATTACGATAATAAATTGAAGGGGTCACATTTTGATTACTATCGTGATCTGTTGGCTGGTAGTAATGAAAGACTGGGTCAGTATAAATCCTGGGAGTTAGTAAACAGGGGTTATCTGAATTCTAGCGATATGGAGAAGCACCTTGATGCTCCTGGTAATGCGGGCTACAAATTTCACATAATTCCATTTGAACTTTTTTTACGCTCGTTTAGGTGACTAAAAGTGATTTCGCTTAGAAGCTTTTTCGACTTTAGAAAATGGTTGATTGTCACGCAACTGCTAATATTAAACATCAAATACTATCGTTTTCACTCATCACTGCTTAATAAGATAAACCCCGTAAGGAAGCATTCTAGTTTCCGTATTTATCCCTCCGAGTTGGCATTTGCGCAGTATTGGAATGCAAAACTGTCTATCGGGCTGTCTTTTCTCGGGGCAAGTTATACTTTATGTATGAAACGCTGTTTCGTGTTGGCCCTGATTATCGATTGTGAACAGCCCTTTGATTATGTGATCGGAGTTAATCCGGTTGACTATAACGATGGTCACGCATGGTTGATGATTAATGGGGTCATCGCTACGTATTACCCGGAGGGTATAAATTATCGAGCTTTGAAAACATTACGGATAGAATAAGCAAAAGTTTAGATACAGTGGCACCCAGTCAGTCCGAGAGCAGTAATCGGCTAAACTTTCGATCTTCCCTACAATATGGGGTTATCGAGTGAAGGGTTTGATAACAAAATGCTTTAGCTTAAATGCTCCGTACGCTACAAGTGCCATAGCAGCGCACATTAGCAACCTGGGATCGGGCCAAAAACCTGCATGAAGTTTGAGGTACACCCAAAATTGAGGTGTGGCCTCGGTTTTTATTTTCGTCCTGCTGCCGAACCATTTCAGCGCTGGCCTCATGAGTTGGCTGGCGTTGTTGATTATTGCGATTTCTCGTTTGGCAGAAACGGCATCAGTTTTCCCAATCCAGTGTTCTAGTTGGAAAACAGTAATGGCAGCTGTATTTCGCATATTCAGTCGATTTATCAGCGCTACCAGCTCGTCGAATTCAGCCTGACTAATTGAGTGGAGGTACATTCTGAGATCGATGAGAGACCGCATGTCTCCTTCATAGAAGTCTTTTGCTCTGTTACCAAATTCCCAGACGATTGCTTGGTTTTTGTTAATATGTGGAGGGGTAAACTCAGCCGCAATGTAATTTTGATTCAGGCACTCCACTGGTAAGGCAGTTAACAATGGCCAATTGTGGAATAGTTGGTGGAGGTCAATGTGGCAGCGAGCGCTACCTAGTTGCTTTGTAAGTGATACTTGGTTTACAACGCCAGAAGATAAGGTTGTTTCATCAGCAGTACATGTAAATCCGAGTATTTCGAGGTTTTTAACCGCATCTCGGAAATCAGATTTATCCACTAAGACATCAATATCAACCATCGGTCGAACGATGTTTTCTGATTGGTAAAGATGAAATTGTGCAGCCATGCCCTTGATAATTCGAAACCTCACCCGTGCGTTGTTGAGGGCCACCGTGATGGCATCTAATTCTGATATTCTAAGTCTGTTGTATTGAGATGCAATTTTCTGACGAATTACAACGTTCTTTTGTCCAGCGTAGGGAATATTTTCCTTCCCTAAGATCCACGAGACTAAATGCGTGGCTCCTAGCTTATTTAACATTTCAATTGAAATGTCTTCGGGTGGATGTGAAGACAGGGCGTTTCCTTGAAGTCTTCGAATGGCGTAGTTAATCCATTGGCGTTCGGTTACGGCATCTGATGGGGACAGGAATTTCACGAAATAAACTGAGGGTCTAGTTTGTGTGATAAGGCTTGAATACACGACTCGATCGACAGCTTTTTAGATTCGCTTGTAGGGCGAGTCACTCTGGGTAACATATCAACCATACTCATTTGCGGAACTGGAGCTTCTATCCGATGGACAAGATTGTAGCAACTGTAATACTCGGTGCCGTCATATCCTCGGTGATAGCAGCATTTAGTACCCATAACAAAACTCACTTCCTGCTGTATGTGACTGTTGGATGTACCGCCGCATTTGCTTTCTCAGCGTACCCTTTGGTTACAGATGGTGTTCATGCCGTGGCATTCAGACCGATTCGTGCGGCAGCTTTGGTTTGTGTAGCGGTAGGGGGGGTAATGTTGTTCTCATCAGGTGGGCGACGGTGATATTGTGACCCCATACCTGTGTTGTGCGATTGATACAGGTACCACACATCACCGCTACTAGGATTTGAAAATCACCAATAGAACCTCAACCCCACCCAGATTATCCGATCACTGGGGAAGATCCTTTCCTTGGTATACCCTAATGTAATCAATGTCAAAGCTCGCAGGTAAAGCTGCTGGATCCACAGGCTGTGAATTAAAGCTCCCACCCACAGCTAAATTAGCAATGACATACATTAATTGATACGCATCGTTTTCCCGGGGATTGCTTTCTTCATAGGTTCCCACCTCCACACCATCCACGTACCATGTGATCTTTCCCGGTTGCCAGTGCACACCAAAAGTGTGAAAGCCGTCCGCGTAGCCCGCTGGCGTGTTTCTGGAAGATACGTACTGATCTGCCAAGGGCAAGCCGTTCGTGTCTGAGCGGTGGAACGTATGGTAGGCCGTGGTTGTGTCCTCACCGAGTATTTCCATAATATCGATTTCCGGTAGTGGGCCAACGTAGTAGGCGTTCAACAGCCAGAACGCTGGCCACAGTCCATCGCCTTCTGGCACACGCGCGCGAATTTCGGCGTATCCATTGACAAACTTAAACGAATCGTAGGACGTGATTAACCCTGATGTGTATGGTTTTGGCTCTGGGTAGGGGCCTTGCTGGAACTCAGGGTTTTGCTGCCACATGGGGTCTGACGCCGGCGGTAAAGAAGGTGGCGGTAAATCGGCTCCGGAAGCTTCTGACGACCGTGCACTGATGCTGAGGTAGCTCGTTTGGCCTTCAGATTCAAAGCTGAAGGGGGAGTAACCCTTATCGGCATCAATACCGAGGCTGTCTACATAGTATTGCTCTTCATTATTAATGGTAAAGAAGGGGCCCCATAGAAAATTTGTGTTCCATTTCTCAGAGTCCAAAGGCCCTGCGTTAAACTCGTCGTTGAATACCAGCTGGAAATCCTTTTCAAGGTTCACGGGCTCGTCCAGCTTCTTTTTGTAGGCTCGCACATAGTCGATTTCAAATTCAGCGGGGAACGCCGTGCTCGCATCTGGTGAGCCTGGCCAGTTTCCACCTACCGCCAGGTTAAGCAGTAAATACATTGCCTGAGTGGGGATTTTGTATTCAGCAGTGCTTATTCGTCTGACTTCTTCGCCATCGATGTACCAAACAATCTCGTTCGGCGTCCAAGCAGCACCAAAGGTATGAAATTCCTCAGTCCAGTCGGTGGCTATAGAAGTAAAGGAGGGCGTTGAAATTTTTGCCCAGTTATTTTCAACATCAAAATAATGATATGTGTGATACACCGTGTCGACGTCCTGGCCCAGGAACTCCATGACATCGATTTCGGGAGAGTCTTCTACATAGTGAGTGTTCAATAACCAAAACGCTGGCCACAATCCTCTACCCGCCGGGAGTTTCACCCTGGCTTCGACGTAGCCATGAGTCATTTTAAATGAATCGTACGAGGTGATTATCCCGGATAGATAGTTAACGTTCTCCGGGTCATACCCCGGGTCTGTCCCATTAGGCCCGTTATATCGATACTCCGGATACTGACCCCAGACCGGGTCATTCTCAGCTGGTCGTTGAGGCGGTACGACCGTATTGCTGGTGGGCGTCGCACGAATGATGAGTGTTTCGCCTGTGAAGACGAAGGGATCGTGTTCGGAACCTTGGTTTATTCCTAGGGTATCGACGTAGAGTTGTTCTTCTGCGTTTATTGGGAGATAGGGGCCCCATAGTAGACCGGTTTGCCATTTTTCAGAGTCGAGTTGCTGTGACTCAAATTCGTCGCTAAAGACAAGTGTGTAAGAACTCAAATCAATTGAGATGTTTGGATCTATATGTTGGTCAATTATGTCAAATCGTGTGTAGCTTCTGTTAGACGCCCCGGAACTGTTGTTTGCACCCACTCTCCAAACGTGGTTTTCCCCAGTACTTAGGTGGGCGGCAGGAGGGGGGGTAAAACTGCATATTCCACCCAAGCAACTAGATGTTGGAATTGAGCGGTTCCGGTAAATCACTGCGTTTATGACACGGTCAAAAATCAGAAAATCGTAAGAATCAGCATTTGTTACTTCTTGCCATCGGTATTCAATTGGCAAGTCATTCAATTCCTGAGTATCGTTTTCCGGATGGATAGGTGTGGGTATATCAGGTAAAGAGATATCTTCTAATACATTGAATCTGGTGTAACTTCGATCGGAGATTCCTATTGCATTGCGCGAGCTAACTCGCCATACGTGATCTGCCCCCGGCGTAAGATTGACAGAATTCGGAGTAGTCACGCTGCAGGTACCATTGGTACATATTGAGCTCGCTACGAGCTCAGCGCGGTATATAACAGCGTTTCGAATGCGGTCATATAGTAAGAAGTCGTAGTGGGATGCACTAGCAGTCTCTAGCCAAGAGTACGTAATCTGTACGTTGCTTAGTTCATCCCCATTCTCTGCAGGGCTTATGGGGGTGGGAGTGACAGGAATTAAATCGTTTTGAGCAATGTCAAATCTCGTATAACTGCGATCAGAAAGTCCGGAGTGATTACGCGAGCCCACTCGCCAAACATGATCTTCTCCA
The DNA here is from genome assembly GCA_020628305.1 of Acidimicrobiales bacterium. Taxonomy (GTDB): domain Bacteria; phylum Actinomycetota; class Acidimicrobiia; order Acidimicrobiales; family SZUA-35; genus JAHDDW01. The sequence goes on from JAHDFH010000025.1 coordinate 23,965, forward strand.
ACAGATAATCTTGCTGATAAAGTAGGCGTATACGCGCAAACACCCGATATGCATAACGATTTGTCTATTGTATCGTTGCGGTGAATCACGCTACCAAGGGTGCGATCGAATAATAGAAAATCATAAGTGTCAGCGTATACCTCGTCTCGCCACTGGAACTCAATGTCGATTCCATTAAGCTCTACTGCCCCATTTGAAGGGTTAATAGGGGTTGGTGTTATCGGAAGGAGGTTGTTTTGAACGACATCGAATCTGGTGTAACTGCGTTCTGACGGCCCATTAACGTTGACAGAACCAATTCGCCAAACGTGATTAATACCTATGGAAAGGGAAGCTCCAGGGGGAGTGAACGCACAGATCCCTGATTGGCAATTTGAAGTAGGGATTGAACCATTTCTGTATATGACAGCTGCGCGTGTTCTGTCGAACACGATCAAATCATAAGCCAAAGCGTCGGGTATCTCTTCCCATTCATAAGTGATTTCTATATCACTTAACAGTTCATCTCCAGATGAGGGTGATAACGGTGTCGGCACTGATTGGGCCACACAATATCCGGAATATAGACTCAAAAATACTAGGAACATCGCTCCAAGGAGCTTTGTTCTAATTCTGATGCCGAGAAACAAAACAGTGGTGTGTTGTACCAAAATAATTCCGAAAGTTGCCTGCTGGACTTTTATTCGATGTTTGCATAGAGCACCACGGAAATGCTCTCATTCGAGTACTAACTTACACTTACGCGGTAACTGTAATACGCCCCGATCGTAGCAGACCACAACAGGTTGTATGCGTCAAAAGTTGTGTATTGCATCTCCTTTCTAGATGCTTTATTACTACGCTCTAGTGGTGGCTGGTACGCTGGGCTTGAACGCCTTCCTCAGTCGATTAACCAGCAACCTACATTAGTTCGATTACCTATAAAGGACCCGGAGGGTGTTCGACCGACCAGCGGGTATTCAAGCTGTTCTTCGCGGTTATCGTTAGTCTAGCTAACAGTTGTCTCTGAAACTACGGTCAGCGGCCGGATGGCTTAGTGCTTCAGAACCTCATCACGATCGCCTTTTTAACACGTTGAACGCAGTAAATACGAGTGGTCTGACTTTAGTTGCGTGAGTTCTATCGCAATTTGATTATCTTTTGCCCAAAAACGAATCCAGAGTTGTCAAAGGGACGCTGACTCAGAAAGCACGCGTAACACAAATTGGCCCCCCTCATCACTTACCGTGGGTACTGTCAATTAGTAGAACCTGCCGGAGTATTCTGGGATATGAAAATCAAGCAGTTAACACGTAGAACTGTGGTGCACGCTTAATTCGCGGTTGATTTGTTAAGCCATATATCTCTCCGAATAAGTTAAGAGCAATGTAAGCCTTCAGTAAACAACAGGGTTTTATCTGTTTGAAGCCCGCGTCATCGTTGTTGCTTCAATCTAAACAAAGGGCGATCAGAGAGTGCCAAGGCGAATGGGCTTGAACCCAGGACCTACCTGCAAGCCCTGTTCGAGCGGTACCCCCTCGCTACCACGATAGACGAGCGTCGCCAGCTACTACCAATGTTTATAAAATTAAGCTGATAAACAGGGCTGGGTTATACCTGTCGTTCGCTGAAGGCTTACTTTGCGCAGCGTACATTGCTTCTTCATGAGGATACAACGGCTCTGGCTTCGTTCTCTACGTCGCCGCAGTCAGCGTAATCGTATGAGTTGGACTCGGTACGCCGCCATTTGGGCAAGATTCGCTCCCGCTGTTCGGGTGACCCACCAATATCCTGACCGTAACCGTTCATTACAGACCGTTCTTCCATCGGCCATTAGAGGGGTTTAGCATTCTTGCCTTGTGAACTAACTATGAGGCAAGACCAATGGAAAAATCAGCACGTGCACATGCCGTACAGCCAACCAATGGCAACCGATCATCGAGCAACAGGCTAAGTCAGGTATGACGAGGTAATCCCCCCATTTATAACCAAGTTCAGAAGTAGACTTTATGCTGCCTGTTGTAGTTTCTCGTAGGGTGGTATCCCGCCAATGGCGGTGTTTGGTCTTTCAGAGTTATAGCTCCACATCCAACGTGTCGCTGTCTCTTGTGCGTGTTCAATTGAATCAAATAGATTCTGATTCAACCATTCATGCCTAGCGGTTCGATTGAATCGCTCGATGTAAGCATTCTGTTGGGGATTACCTGGTTGAATGAATCTTAGATCGATAAATTGCTCTTCTGCCCAGTTCTTAAAGTGGTGACTTAGGTGTTCTGGGCCATTATCTAGCCGGATAGCTTTTGGCTTCCCACGCCACTCTATCAACTGATCCAATGATCGAGTAATTCGTTCCGATGGTAACGAAAAATCGACATCAATGGTAAGCGCTTCACGGTTGAAGTCGTCTATTACGTTAAACGTCCTGATGCTACGTCCGTTAATCAGCGTGTCACTCATAAAATCCATTGACCAAATTTCGTTTATGGCCTCTGGAACACTGAGCGGCTCTGGCTTCTCACGTACAAGACGTCTTTTCGGTTTGATGCGAAGATTCAGTTCTAATTCCCGATAAATACGATAGACCCGCTTATGGTTAAAGTGCCAATGTTTGACGTTTCTTAGGTAAAGAAAACACAAACCGAATCCCCACGTACGGTGTGTTGTCGTCAGGCGTACTAGCCAGTCAGCGATGCGCTCATTGTCCCCATCTAGCTTTGGGCTATATCGGTAGCAGGTTTCTGAGATACTCATTAAGCGACAAACCCGGCTTACTGAAAGTGAATGTCGCAACATGATGCGTTTGGCCATCTCGCGGCGCTGAGACGGCCTCAGTACTTTCCCGACAGCGCATCCTTGAGTATTTCCGCATCCATCTTCGATTCCGCATACATCTTCTTCAATCGCTGATTCTCGGCCTCGAGTTCCTTAAGCCGTTTAATCATCGATGCATCCATACCGCCGTACTTCGCTCGCCACTTGTAGTAGCTAGCCGAACTCATTCCAAACTCACGACATAAGTCTGGGACAGGAATGCCAGACTCGCCTTTCTTTAAGATCTCCATGATCTGGCTTTCGGTGTAGCGGGACTTTTTCATTGCAGAATCTCCGTTGTTGAAAATTCTACTCCGAAACTCGATTAGTCTGTGGGGGGATTACC
>JAHDFH010000026.1 GCA_020628305.1 Acidimicrobiales bacterium
AAGCACGCTCACAAGAATGGTCTCACTCTCAAAGACGCAGCCATTGGACTTGGGCACGTAACTGAAGCAGAGTTCAACGAATGGGTCGTGCCTGCTAATATGACGCGTCCTAGCTAGTTATCTTTTAAGTCTAGAAGCAACCGCGGTCTTCGCTTGAGGGTGTTCGACTGCGTACGCAATAGCTTCGATGGTTGCAGGGTCTAAGTCAGCAACGGTTCGGTGAGTGAAGTAAACACGCAATTGTTCGAGGTACTCCGTTTTTACGTCAGGCGTCCGAGCGATTAAACCTTGTATTTCTTTCTCGATTGCAGTGGCTAATTCTTGGGTCTCGGGTTGTTCAGGACCCGCTGTTTAGAGCTTATTACAACTCGACGATGTCTGTTAGATTTCCACCGGCGTTAGCTGCTTTGTTCGCAGAGGATTCCAGCAGAGCGAGTACTCGTTCAGCAGATGGACGCTTCTTGCGAATTGGTGCGATCGCAACAGAGGCTGTGAAAGAAACGAGTTTCTGATCGAGGCTTACAGGGAACGCTATTTCATTGCGGAGACGATCTGCAATGTCGGTCAGTTCTTCGGCGGGTGCGTCAGAAGTGAGAAGCGCTAGAAAGCCTGCTTCTTCATATCTACCAAGCAGGTCCGGTGCACGTAGCTTTACAGTGAGGCGTTCTGAAACTTCTTGAGTGATGCGGTCAACAGCATTTTGGCCGTAGGTGTCCACTAGAGAACTTAGTTCATCGATCCAGACACAAAGCAGTGCTTGTGGCTTGGCTTTAGAGGTTGAGAGTCGTTGAGTTAACTCAGATAGAACAAAGTACTGGTCTGGAAGTCCAGTAAGTTGATCGTGCGTAAGGTCAGCACCTGCTTTAGCCGACAACTCGAACTCGTCTGTGACATCCCGAAACGATACTATGGCCTGAGAAGACGACACTGAACGAACACCCAATTCAATTGGTCGCAGGCCAGCGCAAAGTCTTGTTGTTACTGTCTTGAGCTCTTCAGAGGCGCTTGCCAAAGCTTCCGTTACAGTTTTTTGAGTCTCAGGTATCACTAGCTCTGCCAGAGGAGCCCCAACCAGTCGTTCAGTTGGTATACCCGATGCCGCAACAGCCAAATCATTAGCGTGAGTGACCTGCCCAGCAGAGTCAACAACGACACACCCCATGGGTGCCAGTTCAACAAACTGGCTCAGTTCAGTGTTTGTCATTACGTTGTTTTTAGAACTCATTTACCCACCTTAAGTAACGCTTGAATTCAGTTTAGCTTTTAGACTCCGGAGCGTCCTTCGGCTGATGTGCTCATTCGAGTAGTCTTAAATAACTATTAGCTATCCAAGGCGTCGAGTAAAGCGTTCTCTATTACTTCGGTCAATGCTGGATGAATATAATAGACTTCCCGAGCTATTTCTGAAGCGTTCTGCCCCAATGCCATGGCTTGGATAAGTGGCTGGATAAGACTTGCCGCCTGAGGGCCTATAACATGGGCTCCCAAGATCTCAGCGTTATCTGCGTGGATCAGCACCTTAGCAAATGATGTTTCGTCTACTAGAGCCCACCCGTAGGCTGTGCCAGCATAGTCCCTGCGACCTACTTTGTAACTTACGTCCTGATTCTTAGCTTGCTCTTCTGTTAACCCCACGGAGGCAATTTGGGGGTTTGAGAACACTGCATGAGGAACGCCCTTGTAGCTGATTGTAGGGGCAGGAGTTGCTCCACCGATATCAGCAAAAGCGACCTTAGCTTCGGCGTTGGCCACATGCTTGAGTTGGTAATGGTTTGCCACATCACCAATCGCCCAGACTCCTGCAACGTTGGTACGCATATGCTCGTCAACTACTATCACACCTTTGTGGTCTGCTTCGATTCCGGCTTTGTCTAGATCAAGTTGGTCCGTGTTTGGAACTCTTCCCGTGGCCGATAGCACAACATCAACCTCAAACTCGCTAGAGGCTGTTGTAACTAGGATGCCTGAATCTGTTTGGGCAAAACTTGTAGGAAGCTCGCCAAGTCTAAGATCTACTCGTTTGCTGAATAGGTCTTCAAATGCTTGTACAATTTCAGCGTCTTGCGAGCGCAACATGTGTTTGCCACGCACAAACATTGTTACGTCAGTGCCGTATGCGCTGAATACATGCCCCATCTCGGCGGCAATGAACCCACCGCCTATGATGGCCATGCGTTTAGGCAGCGACTCAAGGCGCATTACGTCATCTGAAGTGTGAATTTTAACTGTTTCTGCCCCTGGAATATCTAGCAGTCGTGGTCTGGCTCCAGCGGCAACCAATATTTTGTCGCCGCTGAGGGTTCGACCGTCTACCTCAATGGTCTTTGGTCCTGTGAATCGGGCGTGTGCTCTTATCAGCTCAACATTGTCTAACCCTGAGCGCCATTCAGCGCCGCTATTAGAAATAGGATCAATTCGGCCAAATACTCGCTCTCTGATTGCAGCAAAGTCAACACTGTTGAATTGAGCATCCACGCCAAGCTTGCCGGAGTGTTGAGCATCCAGTGCCTTATCTGCCGGTAGCACAAACATCTTTGAAGGAATGCAACCAGCGTTAAGGCAGGTTCCGCCAAAGGTTCCCTTTTCGATCAAAGCGATCTTTAGATGTGAGAACTCCTCAGGTATGGCGTTTCCAGAACCGCTTCCAATAATAATCAGGTCAAACTGTTCCATGAATAACTCCAGCTAGAGGCGTCGAAGCTGAACGCTTTCGACACGATGATCCTCTCCTTTACGGAGAATCAAATCCGCACGCTGCTTAGTGGGCAGAATGTTCTCCTCAAGATTAGGTTGGTTAATAGAACCCCATATGCCTGTAGCGAATTCCCTCGCCTGAGCTTCTGTCAGATCTCGATACTGGTGAAAGTAAGACTTAGGGTTCGAAAAAGCTGTTCGCTTCAGCGCAAGAAATCGCTCAACGTACCAGGTCGCTAACTGATCAATATCAGCATCTAGAAAGATTGAAAAATCGAAGAAGTCAGACACAAAGATGCGGTCTTCAGAACCCTGACCTTTTGTTTGTAACACGGTCAGACCTTCCACTATCAGAATGTCTGGTTGGTGCACTACCTGGCTTTCGCCTTCGACAATGTCGTAGCTTAGATGCGAATACACCGGAGCCACAACGCTAGGCTGCCCAGACTTAACATCGTACAAAAACCTGATGAGCTTTTTCTGATCATAGCTTTCGGGGAAGCCTTTGCGATTCATTAGCCCTGAGCGTTCGAGCTCAACGTTTGGAAACAGAAAGCCATCTGTAGTAATCAGTTCAACTTTAGGATGTTGTGGCCAACGAGACAGCAGCGTTGTCAAGACTCTTGCCATCGTCGATTTTCCAGCTGCAACTGATCCAGCTATGCCAATGATGAATGGAACCTTAGCCGGAAGCTTGCCTAGAAATGTGTCGCTTGCGCGATAGAGCTGCTGTGACGCAGCGACGTAAAGGCCGAGAAGTCTAGATAGAGGAAGATAAATTTCTTCAACTTCCTCTAATGTCAGAAGATCATAAACTCCACGCAGACCAGCCAGTTCGTCTTCGGCAATAGTCAGTGCGGCGCTAGCTCTTAGCCTGCTCCACTGCTTTGGATCAAATTTGAGATGGGTGGTTAAATCCATGACTAGCCCAGATCAGCGTCTGGTCCGATAATAACCAAAAGCTCAGCTTCAGGGTCGAGCTGAGCAAACTCACGATCCTCTGGGAAAGGTTCAACCACTTCGATGCTGAAGATGTTTCCAATCTGTTCAGCTTGGGTTTGGCGAGGAACTCCATCGGTTTTGAAATAGACGGCGCTCGTCGGTTGATTGTCGATATTGAAAGGAGATAACCCAACGAAATCTCGAGACTGAAGCCTTCTAGTGGCTTCTCCGGCTAGGCCATCTTGGTTCGTAGCGTTAGCTACTTGAACCACTGGCCGCTCGTCGCTAACGGCAGTAACTGCTGCATTTTCGTCCTCTTCGACGTATTCGATGTCGAGGGCTTGGGTCGTGAGAATTGACCAGAACCAGATGAACAAAAAGCCCATCAATATCGTGGTCACAAGCAGAAATATTCCGATCCAGCTCGAGTTCTTGATGTCGTGATCTTCTAGCATGCTAGCCACGGAACACAGCCTAGCCGCTTGTTGAACCCAAGTTGGGTTAACCGACCAACTTGGCCCTAGTCAAAAATCCTGTGTGGGCAACCATGCGATGATCGGGCCTTACCGCGTCACCCTTGATATGCCAGCCGCGATGCAGCACCTCTTCTGTGGCTATATCTCGAAAGCCATGTTCGCTGAATGCTTCGACCACTTTTTTCACTTGAATAATGGACGGGCTGTATGAAACAACGATGGACCCAGCTGAGAGAATAGACCGTAGCAGCGGGATGTTGCGCCACGGTTCAGGAAGATCTAGCACTGCCCTATCAGCCTTGATGTTGGGCACAGACTCATAAGCATCACCGATGTGTACGTTGTATCGCTCGAGAGCGTCTTCGCCAAGGAAGTCGGAAACGTTTTTCTTCGCCCGAGAAGCGAAATCTTCACGCATTTCCAAACCTTCAATCCTGGCCCCCATACGCAAAATACCCATCGAAAGCGCTCCAGAACCTACTCCTGTTTCAAACACTGTGTGCTGTGGTGCAATGTCAGCCATCATCAGAATTGCAGCTATATCCTTTGGATAGATGACCTGTGCCCCCCGAGGCATGCCAATGATGTACTCAGATAAAGAGGGTCGGAACACTCTAAAGGCTTGTCCACGGTTGGACTCGACTACGATGCCTTCGTTCTGATCTACTATGTCGTCGTGGGAAACATTACCATTGTGGTTTTGAAACTCGCCACCTTCGGTCAAAGTCATTGAGTAGCGGCGCTGCTTCGAATCGATCAGCTGGATAAGGTCACCGTATTGGAGTTGTGTCATTGCTTAAGGGTTTTCTTAGTAGCGTGTTTAGTAATTGCAGGCGGTTGAGTTATCGCTTGCGAGCTTTCTTGGCTGCTTTCTTCGCAGCTTTAGTTTGTTTGATCTGGTCACTGTGAGTGACGTCGAGGTGTTCGATCACAAACTTGTCACCAGGCTTTGATTTCGAAAGGTCAACCAGCTCCTTTTTCTGGAACAGTTTGCTAACCGACCTGAAAAGCAAAGCACCAACGGTTGTAAGTACCCAGCGTGAAGCGTTTGAGCCTAGGTATCTGAACAGAAACTTTATGAGTCCTGACATCTTGGCTACATGCGCCTTATCTCAACAACGGAGCTTTTCTTTTTCCCCGACCGTTTACCCATAAGAAAGATAAAGATCATTATGATGCCGCCCAAAAGTCCGCCCGCTATTGCAGCTTTCTTTTTTTGATCCTCGGCAACTTCTTCCACTTGGTCAGCGACGTCTCTGAACTTGTCCTCAATGTCTTGTGGAGTGATTTGTTCTGTCATTTAGATGCTCCTCTTGGCTCGAGAAAGTGTTGAAAGAATGATTACGAGAAATAGAACGGTTGCAGCTAAAGCTATCCCGTACGGGGCCATAGATGACCAGTCCCCTGAAAAGGTGTCAAACGTTTGAGCATAACGAAGCACCCCGAGGGCTAGAAACGAATAGCCCAAGGCAACAAAGATGGATCCGGCGATACCGAAGGCGATGTAGCGGCCAAGTGTCTTTAGCGGGTCTACAGTTTCCTGCTTGGCATAGCTCACCAGCATCTGTTGAATTTCTTGGGGGCCACTTGCCATCTCTACTCCTGAACTTCGCTTGCGGCCAGCGGACTTAGGAGCTCAAGCTCAGGGCCCTCTGGATACTTGGAGAAGTCTAGAACCAAATCGTTCGTTATATCTATAGTTCGGCCTCCCACAGCATCCTCATTAGCTATATAGGCAAAAGTAATATCATCAGAATTTGAAGTTTCTGAAGCGATAAAGCCAGATAGGGCTGTGGAACCACGCAATGTGCCCGTCTTAGCAACAACTCTGCCCGTGGCTGTGGCCCCATCGAAGCGCTCGAGCAGCGACCCTCGTTCTCCAGAAACGGCCAACGTTTGAGCCAGGGTGGATTCAGAACCAACAAGGTTGAGAATGTCGACCAACAGATCACACGTTAGGCGGTTGTCTTCTGCCAAGCCAGACCCGTCGTTGATCTCGACGCCAGCAAGGTTTAGACCAAACTCTTGGAGCGTTTCGACTACCACTTGCGCACCGACTGCTGTTGACCCTACGCCCTGGACACCTACACCAATCTCTTTAAGTACTAGCTCAGCGCCGTAGTTTGAAGAATAGCTGTTTATGTATGTAGCGATCTCTCTAAGAGGCGCAGACTTGATTCCGGTGATTGGAGTGGCGCTTTCAGCAGCGATGCCAACGGAGGGCGCACCCACGATATTGACTCCCCGATCTTGAAGCAGCTGCGTGAGGTTTTCAGCTGCAGACAAAGCCGGGTTTGTGGATCGCACACGACTGCCTAATTGGAGCTCGCCTTCCCAAGAGATGAAACCTTCATTGACAGCTAGTGCAGAAAGCGGTCCTGCCTGGTTTTGAGCCACTAGGCGATCGGCCCAAGGCCCGGTTCTTTGAGCGTCATAACGTGACTCATCCCCAACAACTCCACCGTTAACCTGACGCAGGCCGGCAGCAACCAGAGAATCAGCAAGGTCTTCTATAAAGGTAAACGTGCGTCCATCAGAAAATTCGAATTGCTCAGCCCAAGCTCTAGTCGATAAATATGGATCTCCAGAGCCAACGAGGTAGAGCTGTTCGGCAACACCGTCAACAAAAGAATCAGTCAAGACTCTGGTGTCATATTGATAGTCTGCGCCAAGAGTCTCAAATGCTACAAAGGTGGTTATCAACTTTTGATTGCTGGCCGGCACAAGAGGAGCAGATTCATTCACAGATGGGGTTATTGGTATGCCATTGCGCTCCACAACAACACAACTGGTTGGTGGGGCTGCTGCGGTGAAGTCTTGTACGTCTTCGGTGATTTCTGAAGCAGCGATAGAGGCTTGAAGCGTTTTCGGGATTCTTCGAGCTGAAAGAACTGGAGTTACGAGTGTGTTGTCGTATCGAACTGGCTCACCAGGTTCAGAAGAAAAGTTCAAGCTATAAGCAATGACTGCGGCGAATACGCTAACCGATGCAAGTACGAACGCCGCCGTTAGCGACAGGACAGAATGCAGCGGGTTCTTATTCATGATTCGTATGCTATCTGGCCGGATTGCTTAGGGCTCTAAAGCAGCGAGGAAGAAATCCCGTATATGGCTATAGCGTCTCTGCATTGCGTCTTCTGTAAATGGATCTGATCCGAGAAGGTCACTTAACAGCTCATTATCTGAGAAGTAGCTCAATAGCGCCCCATAGCCTGTAAAGATAAGGTTTTCTGCATCATGGCGTCGGAACCTGCCGGCATCCATTTCCCGTTCAAGAAACTTTACAGCTCTAGCAAAGAAGGGTTGCAGAATAACGCCAGGCGCTTTAGTCGATGCGCTTTGAGCGCCCAGGGCTTCCCTTCGAAAGAGCCGCACCACATCAGGGTTGGCCTTGAAGAAGTCAAAACTAGCTTCGAGGACACTGTTAACCATCGCCCAACTATCAGAAGCACTCTTAACCGACTCATTGATGCGCAGGCCCCAGTCAGCCAAAGCAGCCCCCAGAACCTGAGCATAAATATCGGCCTTGGAGTCAAAGTAATGCAGCAGACTAGGCCTCTTGATGCCAACACCGGCTGCGATGTCGTTAAGCGATGTACCGTCGAAGCCGTCCCGAGCGAAACACGCCTTTGCCTCTTTCAGAATCAGATCTCGAGTTGAAGGCTCCTGCATTGGTTCAATAGTAGCCTTAGCGGGCAATTCTTTAACTGTTTTTCATAAGCGACGCGCTAATCTTATAGGGCGGCAAATGAGAGGAATATCAATGGCCACCGAGGCACAAGCTATCAACGTAATAAGGGGCCTGGCAATGGACGCCCCTCTAGCGGCTAAATCAGGCCACCAGGGAACAGCAATGGCTCTCGCTCCTCTAGCTCACGCCTTGTTTGTCAACGTCATGAACTACGACTCTCAGGCCCCTGATTGGCGCAACCGTGACCGTTTCATTCTCTCTTGTGGTCATGCCTCAATCTTGCAATATTCAATGCTCTACCTCACAGGCTATGGCCTATCTCTCGACGATTTAAAGAGTTTCCGTCAACTTGGCTCTGCAACCCCGGGCCATCCTGAAGCGGGCCATACAGCAGGTGTTGAAGTTACAACCGGGCCGCTTGGTCAAGGGTTTGCGAATGCCGTTGGAATGGCTATCTCGGAACGCTACCAGCGAAGCCTCTACGGACAAGACGTGATTGATCACAACATCTTTGTGATCGCATCAGACGGTGACCTTTCTGAAGGCATCTCACATGAAGCTGCTTCGCTTGCAGGTCATCTGCAACTCGGCAAACTTGTTTGTATTTACGATGACAACAAGATCACAATCGACGGCGGCACAGATCTTTCTTACTCAGAAGATGCAGCGCAGCGTTTCGAAAGCTACGGGTGGGAAGTTATCAAACTTGGCAAAGCCTCAGAAGACGTGGCAAAGCTGACCGAAGCATTACAGGCGGCTAGAGCAACTTCTAAACCAACGATGCTCATCATGGAGTCCGAAGTAGGTTTTCCGTCGCCAAACCTGACTGGCAACCCTAAAGCGCACGGGTTGGCATTTGATGCTGACGAAGTGGCTGCCACTAAAGAGGTGATGGGTCTTGCGAACGAACCTTTCTACGTGCCAGATGATGTTCTTTCCATGTACCGGGCTGCTGGCAGCAGAGGTTCAGAAGTTCGTCAAGCTTGGGAAGCATCTGTTGATCAATCAACCTTTGCCCATGCAGCACAAGTTGCAGACGCTGCTAAAGAACTTGCCATCGAATTTGATGCCGCTAAGCCACTTGCCACTCGCAAAGCTTCGCAAGCCTGCTTAACAGAACTCGCCGGGACAGTGCCAACAGTAATAGGCGGCGCAGCTGACTTAACAGGCAATACCGGTCTGAAAATATCTGACATCGCTCAAAGTGAAGCAGATGGCGCTGGCCGGCAAATCTACTTCGGGATTCGCGAACATGCTCAGGGCGCTGCACTAGTAGGTGCAGCTCAACACGGTGGTGTTCTTCCAGTTTCTGGAACCTTCCTTGTGTTTGCGGACTACATGCGCCCATCTATTCGCTTAGCAGCGATGAGCGGCTCGCAGTGTGTCTTCGTGTTCACGCACGACTCTGTTGGTGTAGGAGAAGATGGCCCAACCCACCAGCCAATTGAACAAGTTATGAGTCTTCGCTCAATTCCTGGTTTGCAGGTAATACGCCCAGCCGATGCTAACGAAACGGTTTCAGCTTGGCGGCAAGCGTTGAGCTATGCAGGACCTACCGCTTTGATCCTTTCACGCCAAGATCTTCCAATTCTTCCTGGCACGCACCAAGATGACATGGCAGGAGCGTATGCGGTAAATGATGTTGAGTCTCCAGATGTGATTCTTCTAGCCACCGGTTCAGAAGTTAGCTTGTGTGCCGAGGCAGCTGACAAACTCAGAGCGCAAGGCAAGTCAGCTCGAGTCGTGTCAATGCCTAACTGGCTCCTCTTTGACCAGCAAAGCGAAGAGTATCAATCTAGATTGCTTGGCGGCGCTCCAGTGCTGTCCGTAGAAGCCGGCGTAACTCTTGGCTGGGACAAGTACGCGGATGCTTGCGTTGGGATCGACCGCTTTGGTGCATCAGGACCCGCAGCTGAGGTGATGGTTGAGCTAGGCTTGAGCGTTGACAACATTGCTACAAAAGCTGGAGAACTTATCAAATGACAAAACTCGTAGAGCTCTTCACTCAAGGCAAGCAAAGTCCTTGGCTAGATAACCTTCGTAGGAGCTGGTTCTCAACAGATGAGCTGCAAACCTATGTAGCTAATGGTGTGAGAGGTGTTACATCAAACCCTTCAATCTTTGCTAAGTCAATGCTTGAGACGAGCGACTACGATGCACAGTTTGATGAGCTCATAGAACAAGGCCTCAGCCCTAAAGAAGCTTACTGGGAATTGGTTATCTCAGATATTCAATCAGCAGCTGCGGTCTTGGCGGAGCTGTTTGAAGATTCAAACGGAGTTGATGGTTACGTCTCGGTTGAAGTTTCACCAGAACTCGCTCACGATGCGGACGGCACGATCGAAGCTGCTAGAACCATTCTTGATCGTGTTGGTGCACCTAACGTGATGATGAAAGTTCCAGCAACGGATGCTGGTCTGGTAGCGATCGAACAGCTCACTGCCGAAGAACGCTGCGTTAACGTCACCCTAATTTTCACAGTAGAGCGCTACCTTGAGGTTCTCGATGCATACCTAAAGGGCTTGGAACGCTGCCAGTCGGCAGATCTCGACCACATCTATTCAGTTGCTTCGTTCTTCGTCAGCCGCACCGATGCCAAGGTGGATTCTGCCCTTCAAGATCTTGGAAACACAGATCTGCAAGGCAAGGCAGCTATTGCGCAAGCCAAGGTAGCTTATTCAGCTCTTAGCGACTCAATTGCCGGGCCAAGGTTTAAGCCTCTAGCGGAGCGAGGCGCCAACCCCCAAAGATTGCTTTGGGCATCAACCAGTACCAAGAACCCCGACTATCCCGACACCATGTATGTCGATGGTCTTATTGGCCCACACACTGTCAACACTTTGCCTGACGCTACCTTGGCTGCTTTCGCAGATCACGGCACCGTCGCAGAAACAGTTGCTACAGAGCTGGACGCATCACAAAACGCTTTGGCTGAGATAACCGCTTTAGGAATTGATCTCGAAGTTGTCGGAAAAGACCTTGAAACAGCAGGCCTCGCAGGATTTGCAGCGTCATTTACTGAGGTGCTTGATGTGCTGCAGAATAAAGCAAACGCCTAGCTGCCGGTAGAAACAGGAACTCAGCCATAATCTGGCTAGCTGCGATGAATGTACTGTGTTAGCAGTTCTAAATCGCTTCTATTTACTCAACGACCGAAAAAGTTTAAAAGGAATCCGTTAACTGGCCTGCACTTAGGGTTGTCCAGATTTGAATTAGTGATCAACCCCTACAATATAGTCGTGGCGTTCACAATTGCTTTATACATGATGATGGGTTTACAAGCTGCAGTCCTTGTAACTGGTTTCAGAGCCGTAGTCGCTTCTAAACTATTTCCACTTCTCGACAGACGGCCGAGAAGTGAGTCAGTCCAGGTTAGGAACTGGGAAACCCTGACGATGTACTCTCGACTCGGCTTGCCCACATTGCGCAGGCTTGTGATCAATCGCAGCAATTGGCTGAGCATCAAAGTCTTGGCAGTCTACATTAGGCCGATTGATCAATACTCCAGTCAGATGATGACTATAAAGGCGCTCGACTCATTTCTATGTGATTCGGTGTGGTTCGAACGTTCGCACAAAGCTATGTGGCTTTCCGAAGCATTGATTGTTGGCCCCTATTTCGCTCTTCAGCTAATGCCGCAAATCGGAAGCTTACCGATGGCACTAAATCTTACAATCGGCTTATCGTTTGGCCTCCTAAGCCTTAGACACACTCTAGCGATAGCCAATCAGAGGTTTAATAGGGTGAGAGGCTTACGCTACAGAGAGCTTCGCGTAAGGAGGGCTCAGAGGCGTCTAGGTTCGGTAGAAGTCGCTTCCATTCCAGAACCAGCTACCGAACCTAAACAAGAAGTGTGGACTCCTGAAGATGAGTTGAATCTTCGAGCTCGAGCCGACCTCGCTTACTCTGAGACGGTTCCGAGTTTAGCTCTACCTTCAGGCCCGGTTTTTGCGTCACGAGGCAGTACTGAGACGAAACTCAGTCTTAAGAGCGTTCGCCGGCGCCGTTAGCTCAATCATGTAGTTTACCGAGGGCTAAGGATACTGGACAGGTTGGAGGTTCGCCATGGAAAACCGTTCCTTCGTGAGCTGAATCACTATAGGCACAGTCAGAATCTGCCACGTTATCAATACCAGCTTTTGAATCAAGTCTGTGAAGATGCCTATCAGAAAAGAGCTCTCAGAGTAAGGTTTTAGCCGCTCCCCCTCATTTAATGAGCTCACCGATTGGCCGATAGATAGGGTGTAAAGTACTTCTCAGGCTAATACATGAGGCATTAATGGCAATTCCAACAGCACGTTCAAGTTTCGGTTCCCCAGAAGTTGATCAGATGATCACAGAGCTTCTTGCCTCTGGCGGAGTTGACGTCAATGCAGATTTGGTTCGTTCCCTGCTCGTTACTGGCCTAGACATGTCCACCGCTGAGGTTGACACGTTGAACCTTAAGATTGCATCTCAGGCATTAGCTGAGATTCTTGAATCTTGGAATGTGTTTAACCCTCACAATGAACGCTCGAAGGTAACCATATTTGGGTCTGCTAGAACTAAACCAGAGCATCCTGACTACCAGATAGCGGTCGAGTTTGGTCAGCTTATGGCACAGCGCAATTGGATGGCCATCACAGGCGCAGGACCAGGCATCATGACAGCCGGTATCGAAGGCATTGGTGTTGAGAACTCTTTTGGTGTATCAATTGTGCTGCCCTTCGAGAAGAACGCAGCTCCTATCATTCGAGACTCAGACCAGCTGGTCACATACAAGTATTTCTTCACTCGGAAACTCACATTCATGAAAGAATCAGATGCGTTTGCGCTGTTCCCTGGCGGGTTTGGCACTCTCGATGAGTTCTTTGAGCTTCTGACATTGATCCAAACCGGTAAGAGCTATCCCGCTCCCGTGGTGCTGCTTGACGCACCCGGCTCAACATACTGGTCAGGTTTGCAAGAAGTCATCAACGCAGAACTGCTTGCCAATGAAATGATCTCGCAGGCCGACATTAACCTTTATACCCACACTCAAAATGCTTCCGAAGCAGTTGAGATTCTCACCTCCTTCTACTCCACTTATCATTCGATTCGCCAGGTAGGCCCTAACTTGATTGTGCGGCTTCGTCATGCGGTAAGTGAAGATGCTGTTAAGGCGCTCTCTGAAGAGTTCTCTGACATCATCACTGATGGAGTGATTGAAAGCACAGAAGCTACCAAAGCAGAGGTGCGAGACAACGACTGTGTTGACCTGCCGCGACTAAAGTTGGCGTTCAATAAGCGGGCGTTTGGGCGACTGATTCAAATGATTCGTCGCATCAACGAACTTGGCGGCGAAGCAAAAACAGAGTCAATCGAGAATCCAGTTCACGACATATCGCCAGAAGAGTTTTGAGCCTCAGCCTTCTCTAAACAGTTGATTGCTTTGTTAACAGCTCTCAGCGCCTGATTAACTAGCTTGTCAACCTGTGGTGGTTTGGTTTCGCCTCGCTCTATGGCTGAGGAAATGATTGTGCTTGAAGCATCAAGTAGCCCTTCGGCTAAACCTTCGAGCTCAGTTTTATAGTTTTCTAAAGTTGTGGAAGAGATGTAAGTCATGTTTTTGAAGTTTTTACCGATAGAAGAGACGTAGAAGAATATTGCCACAACACTAGCGCTAGCTTATGACAGTGAACAAATTGACGGAACCAAGAAATTGGGTGTCTATAGAAGACGAAGATGACGACACCACGTGGATGATCGATGTTGACTTTATTAAATCTTCTTATCAGTGCATCTTTGGCAACGGCTGTAAATCTATTGATGCTGAACCGAACTCTGAGCATGGCTGTTGCTCCTTTGGAGCGCACTTCGCCGACGATGAAGATCGCCAAGAAACTCAACAATACATTGACCGACTGACGCCCGATGTTTGGGAAAAACATGACATTGCGCAAAGCCTTGGCGGTCCTATTGATTACTCAGAAGAATTTGGAGCTACAAAAGTCTATGATGGGGCGTGCATATTCTTAAACTCATCTAACTTTGAGAACGGTCACGGCTGTGCACTCCACCTAGCAGCCTTAGTAGATGGTAAACGCCCGCTCGACTATAAACCTATGGTTTGTTGGCAAGTGCCCGTACGAATGGACTTGTTTGAGGACGACTACGGTCACACCACTGCAACCATCCGTCCGTGGCAGCGACGCGACTGGGACGAGGGCGGCCAGGAGTTTAACTGGTGGTGCACAGAATCTGACGAAGCCTACTCTTCGTCTACCTGGGTCTACACATCGCTAAGAGACGAACTGATTGAACTCATGGGTGAGGAGATATACGCCAAACTAGGCGAGCAGATAAGAGTTGAAGAGAACCGCTTCACCCCTGTTCAACTGTTGAAGAAAACTAGCTAGCCTCTTCTGAGTAGTCGTCTTCGTCTTCTTCGCGAAGACTTGCAGCTTCTTTAGTTACCGGAAGATCGAATGGATCTTCGTCAAGGCGGCCCATGAGTGACTCGATATCGTCACCGTCATGAGATTGCTTAAGCGCTCGTGCTTCTTCGTATCTACGATGTCGCCCTTTTTTCATGGCGCTCTCCTATTTGTGAGTTCTTTGGCAGCTCTCCACTATATCGGATTTTCTGGGACGTTTCTAAAGAGACGCTAATTATTGCTTGTTTTATTGCTGTTTTTTGGTGGTTCTATAGCCGTTTGCTGGCGTCTGCTAACTCAGGCGTGACAAGTGGACGCTAATTTCTTGGCTCTATGAGCAAACCTTGATCCTTGTCGAAGGAGATGCAGGCTTGGCCCTCTAATAGCTGGGTTATGCCTTGCCCGGCCATATCATAACGCCAGCCACTAGCTAAACGACTCGTTGAATCCTCTTTCAGAAGCGCTTCTAGATCGGCTCTGGTGGCCAGAAGGGCCGGATCCAGGTCGTTATTCTTCGCTAGCTGAGCCAACCAAGTAGTTATTAACGTCACGGCAGGTTTTAGCGACTTTGGCACCTCTCCGGTACTTGGCCGATCTGTAACTTCCATCTCCGGCGGATTAGCGACAATTTCAAGAATTTGTGAGGCCTTACCGTTAGATAAGTAACGCTGCTCCACTCCCCTGATGCTACGTAGAGTTTTCTCATCTCTTGGAGCTTTTTGCGCTATGGCTGTGACAGCAAGATCAGAGATGACATGACGAACCGGAATATCTTGCTTGGCTGCGATACCTTCACGCCAGTTGGCCAAGGCAACAGCTAACGCTCGCTTGTTCCCCGAAAGACGGCGAGCTTCCTTTATTCGAGATATTGGCTCTTTCTTGGAAGCTCCCTCACGATATTTTTCAGCCAAGACAGCGCTCTCTTCACGAGCCCAACCAAGCCGACCTTCCTCTTTCAGCTGATCAGCAATGTCGTCGTAGATCTGTAGCAAGTTATTAACATCGCTAGCGGCGTAAGCTTTCTGTTTATCGGTTAAGGGCCGACGCAACCAGTCTGTTAAACGATCGCTTTTAGAGATCTCGATTCCCAAAAACTTCTCATGCAATAGTGCAAGCGAAGGAGAAGAGAACCCAACAAACCCAGCCATTATTTGTGTGTCCATAAAATTCTTTGGCACAGCCCCGGTCTGGAGGTGCAGAATTTCTAGATCCTGCGAACCGGCATGCATCACACACAACGAGTCTGATCTCATCAAGCTACCCAGCAAGGCAAGGTCAACTTCAAGAGGGTCAATAAGATAAGTGACCCCGTCGACACAGATCTGAATCAATGCAAGCTGCGGGTAGTAGGTTTTCTCACGGTGAAACTCAGTATCAAGAGCGTACCGCCCACTTGAAACGGCGGCATTAACCACCTCGGAGAGCGCTTGATTTGTTGAGATTTCTGTAAACATCGAACCTCAGGATAGCCGCTATGGTAGGGGAGGTTTCAAATGGAGGGACAATTGTGACGATTCAAGAAGCTACTCTAACAATTTCGGAACTTGCAACAGTCGTAAAAGCTGCTGCGATTCTCAGGAAGCAAGGCATTGAACCAAGCGACGCAGTTACAAACGTTATCGTTGTGAATATCAATTCAGTTGACGTAACTAGTCAACAAGATGTAGAAGTCTTGAGAGGAATTGCTGATGACCTTACCGACCTCAATGCATTTGAAATGAAGGCCGCAGATCTTCGTAACATTGCTGATCGCCATGAGCGCATCTTCGCAGCGGCTGAAGCCGAAGTCACAGAGCGTCAAGACGAGGCAATCTCGACTTTAAGAAACTTTCAAGCTATCTCAAACCCATCGTCCGGCGAGATCTTTGCTGCTGTTATTTCGCTGTTTGATCTGCCACCGGATACTCAGGTCGAGATTGTCAGAAATACACTGAGTCGCTGCAAAGAAATTATCAACGCTCGTGGTTTGACTAGCGGAGAAAGTCTAAGCATTAGCGGTCTACTAATGCTTGCGTCTTCACGTCACAGCCATTATTTATTTGGATCCAAGGATTACGCCGACAAAGCAGTGAGCGATATTGTTGACTTCGCAGCAGTCAATGGGGATGATGTCTTTGCGGTGCTTGTTGCGGCTGCCGGTCTGGCGATGTCAACAGCAGCAGAGTCGGTGGACTGGCTTTCTTGTTGTGAGACTGTTGGTCATAAACTTCACCTTATGACCGACGAGCATAGACGGATGCTGATTGCTCTTACAGATCACATTGAAAAAGTCGCACCAGAATTGGCATCTTTGTTAAGTGAAATTGTTGGCTCTTCAAGTGAATTGGTAGGTAGTGAATCTAAAGCTCTTGGTCCCAATTGGTTTCCTAGGGAGGATGATGTCGCGTGGCATCTGTCTCCCTGACATTGTCATAAGCTACTTCTCTAGCCACCTTGCGTCTCAAACTTCATTCGCAGCTGGGCGGGGCATCTCAAGTCGAGTTTAATAACAAGAGCAAGTCGGTTAGACTGCATGTACAAGGTGGTAGAAGTAATGAATTTGTTTAAACCTGACATGGATGTAGCTGAAGCTCGTGAGGTTCTGAGCCAACTAGACCTAAAGGCTGACCGCCTGAGTGCCAGAGAACTTGGAAGGTTCGCACTCGCATTCCTACGGAATCCGAGTGATGATCGAGGACTATTTATTGGCGAGTTTCTGCACCTCCGGGCTGAGCTAATATTAGTGAAAACTTCAGAAGACTTAGCTGTCTTAGCTTGGGTGCAACTTGCAGTTAATACGTCTGGTTACTCTGCTGGTCAAGGTGTGGTAAAGCGGATTAAAGTCTACTTCGATCGCAACGATGTTCTCACATTTGAAGATGCCATAGCGTCTCTGCTTGCGTACAAGGCCGCTGCCAATTACTTCGGTAAGGAGAAGGGCTATGAACATCCATGTAAGCGCACTGATATCAATGCTTTTGTGCACTCAAAAGCCGAAGAGTTCACTGCAGCCGAGAGACTTCAGCTCACGAACTTGCTTAAAGAAATATCCAGGCGTGACTTCGCTCCTGCAATAACAGCTTTGGACGTTGTCGACGCAAGGCGCCGTGAAGAAGCTAAACAGATCGTGGATGGGTTTATTAGACAGCCTCCTTCAGGGACTACTCTTCGGGACGCAGCAGAGGTTGGAGCTGCTCTCGCCGATGACTTCGAAATTGGCGATAGAGGCGAGATTGCGGCGAATAAGCTCGTTGACTATCTATGGAGGCTGCCTGCTGACCTTCCGAGTAGTCTGGAGCAAGCGGTTCAGCTGGCGGATGCGTTCCGAGGAGCTGCCTCGTACAGACTCGAAACACGGATACCTAGCGCGCTTAGAGAAGGTCTTTTCTATTTCCATGAACAAAATATTGATGGCCCCGCATCGCAAGCTCCTCAAATTAAGAGGATTCTTGCAGGACTAGAAGCTATTCATTGGACACTCTGGTCAGCAGCCAGAAGAGAAAGACGCCCACCAACTCCAGATCCTTCTCTAGGAGATCCTATAGTTGTAGCGCCTGGCCATCCAGCTCCGCATACTGACGGAAATAGAAAGCCTCTAGCCCCGTAGATCAAACAGCCTTTCTGGATCGGCTTTAGCAACCAGTACCCGGTCAAGGTGAGCGGGCCAGAAGCTGGTTAGACCTTCAGCAGCAGCATCGCCTTCCACGATCTGCTTCCATTCGGTGCGATCTGTAGCATCAAGAAACCAGAGGTTAAAGCCTTTGCTCCACAATATTGCTGACTTCAACTCCCCTGCTGTGTCGTGGCTAGCCCATCGATTAATTATCGTTGGAACTTCAAGGTTCGTTGTTTCTACAGTCACGATCTGACGAAAACCTAGGGCTTTGGCCTCCTTAACCTGATCTGACTGGCAGTCTGAGCTGAGTACAGCAAGTGTTGTGATCGGTTTCAAAGCTTTGAGTAGTCAGTTTCAGGGTCAAGCTGCTTTAAGAAATCTGCGCATCGTTGCGCCTCATCGGCTTCGCTAATGGCTTGCGCACACTTCTGTAAACCATTCAGGCAGCTGAGAAACCCACGGTTTGATGGGTGCTCCCACTTAACAAAACCTGAACCTCTCCAGCCGGCCTTGCGGAGCGCATCTAAGCCTCGGTGATAGCCCACACGGTAAGCAGCGTAGCTTTCAATCTCGTCACGCCCCAAAGCTCCAAGCTGAGCCCAGGCGAACAAATTAGTTGGGTCTTGCGCCACTACATTTACTATCTCTGCCCGTGGATCGTCGGCGGTCGAAGCTGCTTCAAGAGCCTCAGCCACTTGAGGATTTATAGGATCGAGAATTGTCTCTGGTATTCCGTTAGTTAAAGATACGTTGCTCATCGGGGTCGATAATAGCATTTTCGGCTCAAACATGTACCCTTAAGAGGCTCCAAACCAGTGGGGTTTGATAAAAGGAACCTAATGTTCAAAGACCTCCCACTAGATGATGCCATCGTTGATGCACTAGCGAGCCAAGGCTTCACCGAGCCTTTCGAAATTCAAGCTGATGTTATTCCTGTCGCTGTTGCCGGCACAGACGTTCTAGCCAAAGCCCCAACAGGCTCAGGTAAAACGCTTGGGTTCGGCATCCCGATGATCCAGTTGAGCAATAAAGCAAAACCACACAAACCAACAGGCCTTATCCTCTCACCAACTAGAGAACTGGCCGAACAGATCAAGAAAGATCTACAGGCCGTGGCCGGCGAGGTTGATGTAACTGTCACTGCTGTCTATGGTGGTGCCGGCATTGGTCGACAGATTAGTCGCCTCGAACGAGGTGTCGACATTCTTGTGGCCTGCCCCGGACGGCTGCTTGACTTAATCGAGCAAAGAAAGCTTGACCTCGGATCTGTCGAGACGGTCACCATTGACGAGGCTGATCAACTTTGCGATATGGGTTTCCTGCCTGACATAAAGCGAATCATGAAGCAGGTGTCAAACGATGCGCAAGTCCTGCTGTTCTCAGCCACGCTCGATAACGACGTGTCACAGATAACTAAAGCATTTCAGGACAACCCCGTCGAGTTCGACATCACTACCGAAGAAATTGATTTAACGCATCAGGAACATCATTGGATACTGGCGCCAGTTGATAAGCGGGCTTCTATGCTGGCTGAAATGCTGCAAGACAATGAGCGTACGATCGTGTTCAGTCGAACAAAGCGTGGAGCTGAACGTCTGGCAAGACAGTTAACCAATCATGGTCTGCCAGCAAGTTCAATTCATGGTGATAAATCGCAACGGCAACGACATACAGCTCTTGAGCAGTTTAAGAACGATGACGTGTTCATACTTGTAGCTACCGACGTCGCAGCTAGAGGTATTCACGTAGATAACGTAGCCCGAGTAGTGAACTTCGACGTTGCCGCCGACCACAAAGATTATGTTCACAGATCCGGCAGAACTGCAAGAGCCGGTAATTCAGGCAAGATCGTTAACCTTGTGCGTCCCGAAGACAAGAAAAAAGCGAAGTTCATTTGCAAAGATTTAGGGATTGAGTTTGATCTAGACACCGAAACAGCCTCAACTCATGAGACTGTGGCTCTGCCAGTGCCAAAACCAAAGAAGCCCTCCCGAGGCGGGTCAGGTCGTGGAGGCCAGGGCCGTGGCGGGGCCGGTGGACGAGGCCGCGGTGGTAGCGGGAGCGGCGGTCAAGGAGACCGTCGTCCAAGGCGTGGCGATTCGGATGATGAGTCAAAGCCAAGATCTCGACGCAAGCCTCCTCGTAGCAAATCTCGAAGCTCTGATGACTCTGAAAAATCAAATGATTGGCGACCTAGTAAATCAAAACCTGGAGCCAAGAGAAATGGCAAGCCTGGATCTAAGAATCGGTCAAAGCCGGGTGCAAGGTCAGAAGACGGCTCTGCGTCAAGGGGCGGCAAGCCAAAGAAAAAGCAGCAAAGGCGGGAAGCTGATTCGAATAGTCGTTCAAAGGCTAAGCCTGGGAAAGCTGGACGGTCAGGAAAACCTAGACCCAAGAGCAAGTCTGGTGGCAAATCCCAGGGTAGCGCTAAGCGTAGCTAGCCCTGGCAGTTTCCATCAAGCAGTAGGCTAGTCGGCTGCGAACTTTGCCCACCATGGCGATCGATGACTAGTGCCATCATCGCTTGCGATGTCAAGCTCCAGATCGGGAGGCGCAAGACTTGGCGGTGGACCAGTCTTCCACAATGTCCCATCGGGCTTTAGATGCCGCATCCTTCGATCTGGTAACAGCTCAATCAACCAGCCACCTTCATGGACTAAATGGTGGTGCTTGCTGCATAGCGGCACAAGATTATCAAGGTTGCTTTCCCCACCGTTTCTCCAGAACTTGATGTGATGCATCTCGCACCAGTCAAAACGCTCACCACATCCGAACCATGCACAGCTTGAGTAGATGGCCCTGGCAGCAGAGCGCTGAGCCTTTGTAGCTGTTCGGGATGATCTGCCAACGTTAACTGGCACACCTTTGTTGTCGAATACGACTCTTTGAATAAGAGAATCGCAGCTCAATCTCTGAAGTGTTTCAGTGGCTAGCTGAGTCCCTAGCGTCGTTTCGCAAATGCTCTTCCTGTGAAGTTTGCCCTCAAGAAAAGTTTTAAGATCCACTTGAACTTCAATAAGTGGCTTTGCCTGATCGGACTTGTTGCCAATGGCTCCAGTACGGTTCTTGGCTGCTCCGGCCACGACCAAAGATTTCAATGCCTGAGCTTGAACGTACTTATCTGCATAACGCTTGTCTAGTTGGCTTGCCAGACGGCGTGCCTCAGCATCGATGGCTTTGCCCACTACTTCCCCATCAAGAGGTGACAGCTCTGCGCTTATCTTGATTGTTCCTGTCATGTTGTCTTGCCAGTGCGATAGCTGGGATGGCTTCGACCTATCACCAGTTTCTTTCAGGCGAAGGTCGGCTTCGAGCTGTTCAACCATGTGAGACAAACGGCGACGGAAGTTTTCAGGGTCGAAACGTCGCAAGGTTTCAACAACCCATGCTGAGTCCACTAGACCTAGATTCTGTTGAGACAATCGTGAGAGTTGACGAGAAATGATTTCGAGGTAGTCGGCACCAATTGGTTCCACCTCAGATTTAAGTCCTGGCAAAAAAGCGAAAGCCTCAGACTGAACAACTTGGTGCCTGCTTCGAGCTTTGGATACTCGACCGGATTCTAAAAGGACCGACTGCAGCTGGGGAAGTTCTCCTCGCTTGTTAAGCAGATCTACCGTACGTCCAAGCTTGGCCCGTCGGAAGTTGATTGCGTCCTCGGCTTGACGTAGCTGGTCAAGCTCGAAAAGAACATCGGTAACAGATATGTCGCTATCGCCAGCACCATCATTGAAATGGGCTGAACCAATAAGAGGAGCCATAAGCTCAGTTCGGATGTGAGGGAGGAGCTGATAACCGCCAGCTCGATCGGTAAACCAAAACTAGCAGAACGTTTGTTTGGCTGTCAAGTCGAACAAACAAAAACTTGGTCGAGCTCGTGATGGGTCAAGCAGCGTTAGATCATATAAACTGGAAGCAATGAGCTACGGGCGGGATAAGGCGCAACTCTTTCTAAGAGTGAAACGTGGCAACGATGAGTCTGTTCATGCGTACCTGATTAGGGGCCTCGAAGATAAAGAGGGTTTCTCTTGGGGTCGTGTTAGTCGGGTATCTGATCTTATAAAGGCGCACGCCTCGAGCTGGAGCCCTGAACAACGTGTCAAAGTAGGAGAACAACTCCTTGTATGGATCGGTGTATTTCGGTCTTTCAAACTCGAGCCTGTCCCTACAGCCTGCTCGACTGTTCGGTGCTTGATAAATTGTGGCGTATCCTTGGAACAGCTCACTCCCCTTATCAGAGGTGTCAGAGAAGTGCTCAGTGACGCTGAGCTGAAAGGGGCGGAGACAGCCCGTTCATACAGCATCGGTTTACGCTTACTTGTAGATCTATCTGAAGATCAGGAGCTGGTTAAGGAGCTAGCCGAGAAGCTGCAAACATTTGTTGCGGGCTCCCAGGCAATCGACGCCCCTGACATATTAGGTGAGATCATGGGCGCAATGAACAGAGCCGTCGTATCGGTTGAAGCTTTGTCAGCGCTGATAGATCGTACCAACATAGCTATAGACCAAACAATGAGCGGTAAGCGGTCAACTACTTTAGAATCTGCACGCAGCGTTGCAGTAGGGGTTGAAGCTCTATTTGAAGTTGGGGAAACTGAAGAGCTTGATAGGTGGTCTAAGTATCTGACAGATGTGAGCACAAGGCAAAGTGCATCCACCATTGCGAACCGTTCTGGCGTTGAGCTCAATAGGCTTGTCCAGTGCGTCACTACTCTAAAAAGAATCGGACCTTTAGAACCGGTTGAAGAGGTGGTCATGGCGCTGCAAAGGCTAAGTGACCAAATACTCGAGCGTTACACGGAGCTGCAATTCGATGAGGAGAGGTTCCTCGCAGCCATGTCATCGCTTGATGCTTTGCTATCAGGAGCAGATCCACAAGTTTCAATAAAGCGTGAGCAGCTTACAGGCGCCCCTGCAGAGAAGCCTGCAGTGGTCGTCATTGTAGAGGAATCCATTAGAAGCCATCACAAGGGTGGATCCCTGAAAGAAGCTAGGCGATTTGCAGAAGTGATCTTGACTCTTGCATCAATCCCAGAGATGCGAAGCCATTTGAGAGAAGCAGGCGATGCTCTCTTTGTCTATGTTGACTCTCTAAAGGACTACACATCTCTTGAAGGTGCAGCTCACCATTCAATCGTGGTCGAAGCGTTACTTGCTTCAGGCGTTGAAGCGGACCAACTACATTCTCACACTGAGCGAATCGACAATGTTCTTGCGCAACGAGCCACTTTAGGTGATGCCAAGATCGGGCACTTCGGGCGATGTCTCCGCACACTCACACGAATCGGATTTGGTGATGTTGAAAGTCATGGCCGATACCTTCTTACAGCTGTGGGGCCATTTGATAGCCCCAAGGTGGGAGTCTATGGGCGTGCTCTCCTGGCACTAGATGCTGCAGGTCTGGACGCTCAGGAACTTGACGAAGCTGTCACTGGAATTGTTAGGCGCCTTGTCACTTTCAAGCTGAGTAGCCTTGGGCAGCCGAACCTCGATCGCATGGAGCGTTTCGCTTGGGGGCTACAAGGGCTGGCAGTTGTTAAACCAGGGCATAAAGCTATACCTCAGCTTTGTGAATCACTAGCTGCAGCTTTGGAAGTGGTTCGAGTAGCTACTCCCCATGATCAAAGACAGTTCCTCAATTGTGTGTTGGCTTTAACTGTTGCTGGGTATAGAGATGGCGTTGACGATCTTGTTGCAAGAGCACAGCCGGGACAGCTTCGTTCTTCACTCGACATCTTTGACCAGATGGAGCCAAGAGTTCTAGAACCGTCTCAGTTGCAACAGATAATGAACCCAGCACTGATAACTTTGAACCTCATCGCCGAGCAACTCGAGATTTCCGTTGACGAGTTCTATCAGATTCCGTCAGACGCTATCTTTTCCCTACGGTTTGACCTGCGTCGATTTAGTAGCGATTCAAACCGCAAGATCGACGTAATCGTCCAACATGTCAAGCAGTTCATTGGGGATAGTTCTGGCACTGTAGAAGAACGTTTGCAAGCGGCACTTAACGCTCACATCGAGGAGCGCAGAGCAAACAGCGAGGGTGAGTTAAGTGCGTCTGAGATCGAAGCATTCTGGCAAGCCCTAGAAGGAGTATCTGAAGAGTTTGTCTCTACAATAGTCAAAGCTATAACGCCTGACGAAGCAAGGACGCTCGCTGCTTACGCCAACAGCCCAATCGTTAGTCCACCCCATGGCTCTGTGCTGCTAGACATAGCGGTTCGTGCTGGCGCTTTAAATCGGTAGAATGAAACCTGTGGCGAAAGGTATTGATAATGGTGGTGCTTGATACTAGGAGGGGTGATCTTGTGGGTACGGTGGAGTATCTCCAAGAGGCGTTCCAAGACTCCGCTCGATTAAAGGGTAGCCGATCATGGCAGGAGGCAAGTCGCATAGCCTCTGTTGTGAGAGCTTTGATTGCAGCTGAGAAGGTTGATGATGCAATGTTAATTGCCCCCTTCTTAGAGAGCCACGTGGCAGCTCTTCCAAAGTTCACTAGCCTGAGGGGAGCTCACTGGGCAGCCAATATTGCAATTGCTTTCCTTGAACTCGGTGGTAATCCAAGAATTCTAGACAGCCTCTCAGAACAAGTCGGTGCTGTAGTTGAATCAACTGACAGTATTGTTGGCCCAGCAGACGCTCTAGCCTTTTCAACATGTTTGATTGTTTTAAATGAGATCGAATTTCCAAAAACTAAGCTTCAAGAAGCTTCAGCAAAACTACAGGAGTACCTCAAGGGCGCAAGCCCTATCAATGTGATCTCGGCAGGAACGGAAGCTCTCAACGCATTGCAGGTGCCGTACCCAGATACATCAAGAGAACTCACGCGATATTTTGAAAATGCTGTGGTTCGTCTCGAGATAAATGGCGCAGACAGTTCTAAACGAGCTGACAACGCCGCTGATCTTGCCCGGTGTCTAACTCAGCTTCAAAGAACAGGCCGTGGTATAGACCAAGGAGCTGTGGTAAGGCTAACCAACTGGGTTTCGAATAAGACAGCTGAAGACGTCGGTGAAGTACTTGAACAGTTTGTTTTGTGTGTTGAGGCTGTGATCCTCTTAGGAGTTGATCCACACAATATCGCTGAAGCAATCGATTTGCTTGAACTGCAGATAGATCTCATGCCGGTGACGACCTGTGAAAATGGGATCGAGTCGGCAGAATATTATGATCTCGCAACGCTAGCTCTGCTGACCTCTCAAAAGATAAGGCAGCAGGTAGGTGTAATCGACGCTACCAAACCGGCGATAGGTAAGCCAGAGCCGAAACTGGTAGAAGTTGGAATTGATGCTATGCCAGGAAGTTCTGACGACACAGAAAAACACCCAGTTGACGCTCTTGTTGAACAAGCAAGGCTATTTGTAGGTGACCGTCCATCACCTGCATCTCATGCAAACGCTGAAAGCTCGGTAGAACAGGTATGGACAGCACTTCAACACGCAGTAGATGCTAACTTTGGTGATGGGGATGTTCTGCCGACGGCTGCACAGATAGAAGAACTATGGGCGAAGCTGAATGAACTCTTTCAAGCGGCTGAATCTTTAACGAAGGATCAAGTTAAGACGCTTGCCGCAATCGTTCACCTTGATAGGGAAAGTGAACCTTACGTAGGGGTCCTTCAGCACATGGTAAATCACGCAGCTGGGTTCCGTAAGCCTGGAGCCAACTCAGCGCAAGCAAACAGAGTTGCTCATCACTAGCTATTCGCTTGACCGGGCTAGCAGCTGAGCAACCTGTTACTGGTGAGATCCGGGCAAGGAGCCAGGAATGACGCGTTTGGGTCTGTGATGACGAGCTTGGCTCCGAGAAGAAGTGCTTGACGGGTGCGCTTGCTCCTCCCCTAGTCGCACCTGACCAAACGCAAGTTGTCGGTCATGCCAACGTTCGCTGAGCTTCCGCCTAGAACTGCAACTACATCTCCTGAGCGGATGTGGCCTGACTCTTTAGCAAGCTCAATAACCATTTTCACGGTCTCGTCGGTGTCGCCAATCTGGTCAATCTTGAACGACGTTGCGCCCCATGAAAGTGTCAGCTGGCGATGGGTTCTGTCTTCTGGGGTGAATGCAAGAATAGGAGCTTCCGGTCTGAATCTAGCGATCGCACGCACGGTAAAGCCGGAGCGGCTTATGCAAACAATCGCTGCAGCTTTCATTTCCTTAGCAGCCTGCCAAGTTGCCATGGTCATTACATCGGTCACAGCCCCATCGTTACTTTGAGGCTCCGACAGTCTCTCACGCTTGAGCTTTACAGCCCACTCATCGTAAGCAAACTCTTGATCCGCACGAGCAGCGATTGTAGCCATGGTCTTAACAACGTGTGCTGGGTCTCTACCAATGGCTGTTTCTGCCGAGAGCATGATCGCAGACGTACCATCAAACACAGCGTTAGCAACATCTGATGCTTCTGCTCTAGTTGGTGCTGGGGCGTTAATCATCGACTCAAGCATCTGTGTTGCTGTGATGGCCGGACGGCCCTGTGCAATACATTCAGCAATGATGTCTTTCTGATGATGCGGCAGATCCTCTAGAGAGCATTCTGTTCCAAGGTCTCCTCGAGCAACCATGACTGCACCAGATTCTTTAACAATTCCAGTAAGGTTCTCAATCGCTGCTCTGGTTTCTACCTTGGCTATTACTAGAGGACCTCTAGGAATGGCTTCGATACCGGCGCGGCGGATATCAGAAGCTGAACGCACAAACGAAAGCGCTACCATGTCAATATCTGCTTCGATCATGGCGTCCAAGTATTTGAGATCTTGGGCCGTGGGTGTTGTAATACGAAGGCGGTCAGAAGGCACATGTAGACCAGGC
Organism: Acidimicrobiales bacterium; assembly: GCA_020628305.1. Taxonomy (GTDB): domain Bacteria; phylum Actinomycetota; class Acidimicrobiia; order Acidimicrobiales; family SZUA-35; genus JAHDDW01. The sequence goes on from JAHDFH010000026.1 coordinate 26,607, forward strand.
CGCCCTTGAACCTGTCCCCCGAATAGAACTTCAGCCTTCAGAGCCGTTGGAGTGTTGCCAGTAACTTCAAGAATGATGGAGCCATCACCTACTGCAAGACGGTCGCCAACAACCATGTCACTAAGTAGCGTTTCGTAGTCAACCATTAAAACGTCTTTGGTGCTGGCATCTAAGCCAGGCTCGAGTAGGACCTCAGAACCGATCTCAAGAAGGGTTGGTTCGGCGAATTGTCCGAGTCGCACTTTAGGACCAGGTAGATCAGCTAAAACACCAATGGGGCGCCCTGCTTGTTCGCTGATATTTCGCACTAGCTGTCTCTAGGTGGTCATCGATCTTGCCATGGGTTGCTACGGACAATATCCATGCCAGCTTCAGCCATCTTGAG
>JAHDFH010000027.1 GCA_020628305.1 Acidimicrobiales bacterium
GTCTGGTTGGGCCTCGGGTTCAAGTCCCTCCTGCCCTGCTAGTGATGTTAGATAACTCGGAGTGAAGGGCGTTTGCTGCTCGGCCTGCTGAAGTGCTTAGTAATCCCAGTGTTGTCTTTGTCTGGTTGGGCCTCGGGTTCAAGTCCCTCCTGCCCTGCTAGTGATGTTAGATAACTCGGAGTGAAGGGCGTTTGCTGCTCGGCCTGCTGAAGTGCTTAGTAATCCCAGTGTTGTCTTTGTCTGGTTGGGCCTCGGGTTCAAGTCCCTCCTGCCCTGCTAGTGATGTTAGATAATTCGGAGTGAAGGGCGTTTGCTGCTCGGCCTGCTGAATTTTTGTGGTTTACCTGAGCCTTTAGTTGTCTGGTTGGGCCTCGGGTTCAAGTCCCTCCTGCCCCCGCTAGTGATGTTAGGTGTTTTGTCTGCTCCACAAGACTCGAAGCCGAAGCAGAATCCAAGTTGCTTTGTGAGCAAATTTCGTTTAGCTGTCAATACGACTAGCGCTGAGATGTGTGAATAGCAAAGAATACAGCGATCACCAACGAAGGTACTAGAAGGGTGGCTATTCCGATCCAAAGCGCGGCGGTCGCAAGTTTTCTCCCCTGGCTGTGAGATCTAGCGGCTGATATCACAGCTCCAATGCCGAGAGGGTAGGAGATGAAGTACCAAAATGGTAGAAGTGAAAAGCAAAAAGCTGTGATTGCGACAACCAATGCACCGTTAGCAGGTTCTAGTTCAGGGATAGGGTTTACCTGTAAAGGGTGAGGCGGTGGACCCTTTTTAACGATGTTTTTCACAGGTGTTCCTTCGAACTGGTCCACTCTTGGCTCAAGTGGTCTCATGTTCCTCACGGCGTGAAGCTGTCATCATCAAGTAACCAGCCAGAGCCATAAGTGAACCTAGAGCAGCCAAGTAGTAAGTACTGGCTCCGGTGAAACTTAGAGTTGGTGGGATCTGAGCTGTTAGGAGAGCCTCGTCAGTGTATGGATCGTCAACGTCTTCACCTGATGGGTCGCCAGGTCCCGGAATGCCAACTACCTGCTCATGCTCTGAGATTATCTCAGCTCCGTTGAAGATATTCCCAGACTCTGCGACTCTGGCCTTGTAAGTGAAAGCCATGTCGGATGTTCCTTCGAGCTCTTCAACGATGATCGTAACGGTCCTTGTGCTGTCGTCGTAGGTCAATTGTGGAGCGTCTGAAGAAACAAATTCGAGTGCCTCAACGAGTGTGTCTGAAACTTCAACGTCATAAGCCGTTGTCGTTGAGTAGTTTATGATCGAAATCTCGTAAGTGACTGTGTCCCCAACTGTCACAAGATCATTCGAGACAACTTTTCGAACTTCCAAAGCAGGAGGTGTGAGAATTTCAGCCTCGTCTTCATCCGTCACAGGATCAAATCCTTCTGGTTCGGGTGTGCCAGTGACAGAGGCCACATTCACTCCTGCAGTAGAGTCTTCGTCCACACACTGATAAGTAAAGCTTTCCCCAACTGCCAAGGCTCCGATCTCAAGATCACATTCTGGAACGCCCACGTCAGTCACAGCTACATCGACAAGTGCGATGTTACCGGTGTTGGTCACGATGAATCTCCAAGCTGCTGCGAAACCTTCAGGAACTACAGTTTCCTCGGCCCAAAGTGAGTCATCGTTTTCTTTACAGTCTGCAACGTCATCAAGAACACAGACTTGTTTCTGAAGTTCAATGTTGGCTTCAATACCAAAGTTGTTTGCTGGATCTTCTGAAGAGACGGTCGGTACTGGCTCCCCACCAGGGCTTGTGATCACAGGCTGCAATTCGCCAAACTCATCTTCGTACGCTGGCTGACCAGTTACGGAACCAATGTTGGTGTACTGGCCAACAATAGCTTCGCCTGTGCCAATGCAGTCCATAGATTCACCAGCTCCCAAAGAAGGTGCAGGACAGGTAACTTCGACGCCCTGATCATCGGTAACCACAATGTCCATCAAAGGCGAGTTGCCAGTGTTGGTGATGGTATAGATCCATTCAATGGTCTCGCCAGGGTTGATATAGAGGCCGGGGTCGCTGTTAGCATCATCGCCATTGACAGTCTTGATAATAGACACGCCACCGATCACACCGTAGTAGTTGTCTACTGCGTCGTTTGTAACTTCTTCGCCTGAGGTGGTTGAACCGTCAGGGTTTGTTGTCTCAGGGGCAGTTCCGGTCACAACAGCTGTATTTGTGTATTGGCCCTCAATGGCATCCAAGGTGGTGTTGAACGTCCACGTTTCATCAAGGTCGAGTATTCCGTCGTCGTTCAAATCGCCAGATACATAGGTAGCAACGAAGTCATCTACAGGGTCCGCTGGCGTGCCATTGTCGTCGACTATCTCGATATCTGATAGTGCGATGTTGCCTGTGTTGGTGACCGTGTAAGTCCAGATTGCGTCATCTCCAACGGGGATGTGAACTCCAGGAGCTACATCGGCATCGACTGAGTTGGTTACTTTAACAAGGTCAATCGCTGGATCAGTCCCGAAGTAGTTGTCAGGGTTCTCATCGGTAACTTCGATTCCCGGTGTGGTTGAGCCATCTGGGTTGGTAGTGTCTGGACCGTTTGCTGTGACCGTTCCGTTATTTGTGTACTGTCCGGTGGTGGCAGTGCCGGTTGCTTCGAATATCCAAGTTTCGTCTGGATCCAGGAAGCCATCGCCATTGGTGTCACCAGAAACATAGGTTGCTGTGAAGTCGTCGGTCGGATCACCTGGCGTGCCATTATCATCTGTCACGACAACGCTATTTAGAGGCACGTTGCTTGGGTTGGTAACGGTGTATGTCCAAGTGACTGACTCGCCATCCGGAACGTAAATACCAGGTCCGGTGTCTGAATCAACCGTGTTAGTCACTGTGACAATGCCAACCTCAGGGCGTGAGGTTTCGTAGCTTGAGGTGTCATCATCTGTTACTTCTTCACCTGGGGTGGTTGAACCGTCAGGGTTTGTAGTTTCGGGTGCCGTACCGGTTACTTCAGCTACATTCACGTAGTCATCTTCAGATGCGGTTCCGGTTGCTTCGAAGATCCAGGTTTCGTCGGTGTCTAGTAGTCCGTCTGTGTTTGTGTCGCCTGAGACGTATGTTGCTACAAAATCATCACCTATGTCAGCTGGTGTGCCGTTGTCGTCTGTGACTTCTACGTCTGATAGTGCGATGTTTCCTGGGTTCGTGACAGTGTATGTCCAAGTGATAGGTCCGCCGGGCACAACGAGAACTGGTTCAGTATCGCCAGCACCGTCATTTGTTGCTTTCTCAACGTTGATTGCTGGGTCTGTTCCGAAGTAGTTGTCAACGTTGGTTTCTGTGACTTCTTCACCTGGGGTTGTTGAGCCGTCAGGGTTTGTTGTTTCTGGTGCGGTACCGGTTGCTTCGCCGGTGTTGGTGTATTGGCCGATGATAGCTGTACCAGACGCTGTAAAGATCCAAGTCTCATTGGTATCTAACAAGCCGTTGTTGTTTGTATCACCCGATGCATAGGCAGCGTTGAAATCATCACTAGCGTCCACGGCAGTGCCGTTGTCGTCAACAACCTCAATACCGGATAGTGCGATGTTGCCTGGGTTGGTGACGGTGTATGTCCAGGTGACTGATTCGCCGTCAGGGATGTAAACACCAGGGGCAGCATCGGAATCAACAGTGTTGGTTGTTTTAACAATGTCAATAGCCGGATCGGTACCAAAGTAGTTGTCCGGATTATCACTTGCAACTTCGATTCCTGGTGTGGTTGAGCCATCTGGGTTGGTAGTGTCTGGCCCGTTTGCTGTTGCTTCACCGGTGTTTGTGTATTGGCCGATAATGGCGGTTCCTGTTGCTTCGAAGGTCCAGGTTTCGTCTGTGTTTAGTAGGCCATCGTTGTTGGTGTCGCCTGAGATATAGGTTGCTGTGAAGTCGTCGCCTGAGTCGGCTGGCGTGCCATTATCATCGGTAACTTCGACTCCATTGAGAGGCACGTTGCCTGTATTGGTGACAGTGTATGTCCAGGTGACGGCGCCTCCGTCTGGAATGTAGACGCCGACAGCTGTATCTGAATCAACTGTGTTGGTTACCTTTACGATGTCGATACCAGGGCGTGAGGTTTCGTAGCTTGATGTGTCGTCGTCGGTGACTTCTTCGCCTGGGGTTGTTGAGCCGTCAGGGTTTGTGGTCTCTGGAGCTGTTCCGACTACGTCGGCTGTGTTTGTGTAGTTCTCTTCTGTGGCTACACCGGTTGCTTCGAATATCCAGGTTTCGTCAATATCTAGCAAGCCATCGTTGTTGATATCGCCTGACACATAGGTTGCTGTGAAGTCGTCGCTTGTGTCGGCTGGTGTGCCGTTGTCGTCTGTTACTTCTACATCTGATAGTGCGATGTTGCCTGGGTTAGTAACCGTATAGGTCCAAGTTAGAGCGCCGCTTGGGATTACAAGGACTGGCTCGGTGTCTGCGTCTACCGTGTTGGTCGTCTTCACAACATCGATTGCTGGATCTGTTCCGAAATAGTTGTCTACATCGGTTTCTGTGACTTCTTCGCCTGGGGTTGTTGAGCCGTCTGGGTTTGTTGTTTCTGGTGCGGTTCCGGTTACGTCGGCTGTGTTTGTGTATTGGCCGATGATTGCTGTGCCGGTGGCTTCGAATGTCCAGGTTTCGTCGGTGTCGAGTAGCCCGTTTGAGTTTGTGTCGCCGGAGACGTATGTTGCTGTGAAATCGTCTGCTGCATCTGCTGGGGTCCCGTTGTCGTCTGTGACTTCTACGTTTGATAGCGCGATGTTTCCTGGGTTGGTAACGGTGTAGGTCCAAGTTACAGGCTCCCCGTCTGGGATGTAGATGCCAGGGGTGGTGTTGGAATCGACGGTGTTAGTAGTCTTTACAACATCAATTGCTGGATCTGTTCCAAAGTAGTTATCAACGTCGTCGTTTGTTACTTCTTCACCCGGTGTGGTTGACCCGTCGGGGTTGGTTGTTTCTGGGCCGTTGGCAGTTGCTTCACCGGTGTTTGTGTATTGACCGATGATTGCTGTTCCGGTTGCTGTGAAGATCCAAGTCTCGTCTATGTCTAGCAGACCATTGCTATTCGTATCACCTGAGACATATGCAGCGTTGAAGTCGTCGCCTGTGTCAGCTGGTGTGCCGTTATCATCGGTCACGACCAAGTTGTCAAGAGCGACGTTGCCTGTGTTGGTAACAGTGTATGTCCAAGTTACAGCGCCGCCATCTGGGATATAAACACCCGGAACAGTGTTGGAATCAACTGAGTTAGTTTCTTTGACTATCTCTAGGCTAGGGCGAGAAGTTTCATAGCTGGACGGATCATCGCTCGTCACCTCTTCACCAGGTGATGTCGTTCCATCTGTAGCTACTGGATCTGGAGCGTTACCGGTAACAACAGCATTGTTGCTGTAGCTGTCTTCAGTAGCTGTTCCAGTTGCTCTGAAAATCCAGGTTTCGTCAACATCTAACAAGTTGTCGTTGTTTGTGTCACCAGAAAGATAGAAGCCTGCGAAGTCATCAGTTGCATCTGCTGGGGTTCCGGCATCGTCGACAACCGTGACGTTGTCGAGTGCCACGTTACCCGTGTTGGTAACGGTGTAGATCCATTGAATTGCGCCATCAGGAGCTACTAGAACAGGAGTTGTATCCGCATCGACAGTGTTGGTTGCCTTCTCAATAGCGATGCTGGGATCCGAACCAAAGTAGTTGGCATCATCGTCATCTGTGACAACTTGATTGAGTGGATCTTCAGCTGAAACATCAGCAACGTTGCTGTATTGCCCAGCGATAGCAGTTTCTCCTGTATGGGTGTAGGTCCAGGTTTCAGTTACGTCTAAAAGACCGTTGCTATTATCGTCACCAGACACATATGTAGGACTCCAGTCATCTGTTGCATCAGCCGGGGTGCCAGCATCATCTGTAACAGTAACGGTGTCAATAGCAATGTTTCCGGTGTTATCGACTAGGTAGGTGAACTCGAGAGCGTCGCCTTCATCAACATAGATCCCAGGTGTGCTGTTAGCATCTTCGTTGTTTACGAGCTTGATAATTTCAATATCTGGTGATGACCCAAAGTAGTGTGCTGGGTCCAGGTCGCTGACGTCTGCTCCACCAATGACTGGAGTGCCGGTAGCTTCAGCCCAGTTTGCGTACTGTCCAGACTGAGCCGTAAATCCAGTTGCGGTGAACAGCCAAGTTTCACCGATGTCTAGCCGATTGTCTCCATCGGTATCACCAGAGGTGTAAGTTGCAGTGAAATCATCGGTGAGATCAGCGGCAGTTCCGTTATTATCAATCACTTCGATGTCGCTGAGTGGAACGATACCAGAATCTAAAGTCACTTCATAAGTGAAAGTAACAGGATCTCCAGGCACAATGTAGAGGCCTGGAGCGGTGTTGGTGTCTTGTCCGTTTACGTACTTAGTAACAGCGATATCTGGGTTACCACCTGGGGTTTCAGAAGCAGCAGAATCCTCATCAGTAACTTCGATTCCAGAACCTGCACCATCTGCGGTAACCGTGGCAGTGTTTAACAGATCGGTAATGGCCTCTGAAGTTGTACAGGTAAAGGAGTAGTGAGAGTTGAGTCCCACGTCAGGAATGACTCCAGGAACTCGATCACAGGCTGCTTCGATGTCGTCTGAGATCGCAACGTTCGTGAGAAGCTCATAGCCTGTGTTGATTATCGAAATGCGCCACAATACATCGTCGGTGTATGGGGTTTCGACTAGCTCGACCCAACCATCTGTAGGGTCAAGAGGATCAGTTGTTGGATCACAAGGTCCCACAGCGCTATCGCAGACCTCTTTGACTACCTGCACGTCTGGATCGCCTCTGAAACCGAGGTCAATGCTCATGTTTGAAAGGTTGTCGTAGACGAACGGTGAGCCGAGATTGAATAAGTTCTCACCTGTTGGTTCCAAACCAAGGGGAGGATCAACAATTGTGTCAGGATCAAGACTGATAGGACCTGAAGATGTGTAGCCAAGTCCAGAGTCAAACGCCTGTTGATCAGCGTCTTCGTTTAGGTCATTATCAGCAGGTTGTGGGTTGATTGTTTGGGTTAGATCTTGCAGAGTTCCGCCAGCTGCGAGTTCTGAATCTGGGATCCTCACTTCATAGATACCTTCTAAAAGGTCGTCGAAGAAGTAGCGCCCGTTTGCATCAGTGTTGGTTGTAGCGTAGAAGTTGAACGTTCCAGTTCCGTCATCCAGGTACAGGTCAACAACTGTTCCTTCGACTGGCACATCAATACCTGAAGTGAATGCACCATCGACATCAGCGTCGATAAACACAAGGTCGCCTAGATTCATCGACAACACCTGAACTATCACCTCGTTAGAGCGAATGAGATCATCGACGGAGTCGGTGCGACCGGCAAAGCGGTTAACGTAGCGATCAGCTGGCGCATTTGGATCAGCGACAGTTCCCGCCTGCATGGTAAAGGAAACCGACACATTCTGTTCAGCTAACAATATATCGCTCTGAACCCATCTGATAGCCGTAGCATCGCTGAACGTGAAATCACAAGGGGCGGTACCAGCAATTAATTCAGCTTCGGTACACCAGTTAACAGATCCAGTCGCCAAGTCATTGATTGCATCATCTGCATCGTAAGGAATGGTGCTTGGATCATCCATGGAGTAGTACCAAGTTCCACCGGTTACGTTGGTTGAACCGTCAACAGAGGTAGTTGTGGGGTCCTCCATCCAATCGGTTAGGAAGTAGGCGCCACTGTATTGTGAGTCGAACTCGGTGCGGATGTTTATTGGGTTGATTCCGTCTCCGTTGTAGGGGAAAACGTCAATGATGTCTGGCGCTGCGAAGTCGAAGTCGGTTGAAAGATTGGTCCAACCGATCTCGTAGGTCTGAGTATCCAGCTGAAGTTCTAGAGGGGAATCGACGCTCTTAGCAACTTGGAATTGGCCGGAGGCCACAACCGTTACGGTTCGCTCATCTGTACGAGCTGACTCTGGTGAAGAGTCGCCGTCGGATTCAATCTCAACGCTATTGATCAGATCTAAGCCCGGCTCCAGGAAATTATCTATCGAAGTGCAAAGTGGAATTGGATCAATTGGAGTGTTAGCGATGCGATCGCCAAGATCGAAAACGACTGTTGTGGTGTCATCGCCATTAACGGTTACCGAAGTAAGTGTGACCCCAGCAGGTACGGGCTGAGCTGCTTGACACAGTGAGTCGTAACTTACACCTGCGGGGAGAGTGTCCGTTACGATGACGTTTTCAGCCGTCGCTGGGGCAACAGCTGTGACGGCGGGTTGTAGCCACCAGACAACTTGGTCAGATCCTTGCACCTGAAAGCGGTCGTCATCTGTTGCAGACGAATTATCTAGAGAAGCGGTTTTCACGACGCGCACCTGGTGGCGGGTGTAGATCATACGGTCGCCCCAAGGTGAGTTGCTGTAGGCGGCGGCGTCGAAGAAAGTGTCTGCCCAGTCAACTGAGCCGTATTTGCGGTTTGCATTGTTAGACAGAATTACACCAGGTTCAATCTGTTCACCATTGTTTGGTCCACCGTTATAGGTATCTCGGACCTCGACAGGGAATGAGACCTGGACATACTGTGAAGGAAGAACTTCTGGATGAACGGTTTCGTCAACACGAATCCTAATCATGCTGATTTGTTCGAGCGACGTTTGAGGATCAGCATCGAATGAGTAAGGATCAGTGTTCCAGTCATTGTTCGGTGCAACACAATCTTGCACTGCTGTAACCTGATTAGTCCAATCGCTAGTGGCAACGCTGTCGCCAAAGCTTCCGGTTGCGTACTCGATGATGATTGCGTTCGCAGGAATGTTTGTACGGACATAGACAGGTTCCCCACCGGTCCAAGTGGTTAGTGACTGGGTTGAATTATCAAAGGCATCACACAATCCATAGGTGTCTGCAGGCCACGGGAATGTGCCATCGTTTCTAAGCCAGAACCAATAGTGAGCGTTTTCTCCTGGTTGAATTGCGGCATCTCCACTGTTGCATTGCTGCGTCTGGCTATCGATAAGCGAGCCATTCCCGATGTTGCTTCCACAAGGCCAGGTGCCGGGCCCATTTTGAACGACTGCCTGCCCATCTGGAACAATATTGTCCGCCCAATCGTACTCACCCAACTGCTTGCTAAATCCGCCGCGCTCATATACGGGTACGTTGATGGTGCGGTCATTGTTGTCTAGAGGTTCATCATCAGTTCCGTAGTTGCTCTGCCCAGTTGCATCGACAGGGTCAAATTTGTCAACTAAGTTAGTCAGTGGATAATCGCCTTGAATCGGGTCATCTCCATATGTCCAAGTGGGGTCTATCGACTGGTAGAACTCAGAGAGCGGATACCAGATAGAAACACCACCGGCAAAGGCGAAGTAAGGACCTGCGCTTAGGTCGGTCCCATTGTCGCCAACTGTTGGTGTTGGATCACCATCTGTGTCTACGTTAGTAACTGTGATATCAATTTCGTTGTTTGCATAGTCCGAGACACAGTTCCAACTGCCTCGCGCACCCCAGTCGCTTTCTGGAGAATCGTCATAAGGCATTGATGTGGTGGGATATGGGCGGTCATGGCAGCCAATAAGCAGCCAGCCATCAAACTCAGGTGGTATTACGTCTGAGAATGTGATCGGATCATTGATAGCCGCCTGGCCTTTCGTGCCCCCATCGTAGATAACGCTTAGATCCCATCTGTACTGAACACCATACTCGCTTACACCCGTGGAGGGGTTAACTCTTTCAACGGTCTGTAGATAGACCACTCGGTTATACGGATTCGCAGCGCTATTGCCTTTAGTGATATCGAACTTGGGTGCAGCAGAAACTTCAAGATCGCCCGTTGTAAGAGTTGTATCAGTATCTGAAACCTGCGCTCGGTCATCGTTTGTGTAGACCCTGGCGTCAACGGTGAAGTTTGCTCCATTTGTTGATTCTCCATCCACTCGAACATAGGTCGGAACAATCGTGGTTCCGTTATCTTTTGCTCCAAGGTTGCAGATTACGGTAATGACACCTGTAGTTCCGTCGACCGAAATTGATGAGGGGGGAGTAACGCCAGTTGTTAGACAATCTGGGTGGAGCTCATCGACGCTAACCACAGCATCCGCATTTGGGGTGATGGTTTGTTCAAGGATTACGTCATTCAGAGGGTTTATGTTGCCATCAGGAATGTTGTCAGCTGTGATCGTGTAGCCGATGGTCAAAATGTCATTGGTGCGGATTATGTCGTCGTACTCTCCACAATCGTCCCCTGGAGTCAGTGCAGGGCAAGATCCAGAAGTATTGAATGGCCCAGTTCCGGTTTCGATCATGTCATCCCCTGAAGGAGTGACAAAGTAGCCAAGTGAAAGTTCTGGTAGGCCGCTAACGCCACCGGAAATAGAAACATCGCCGCCAGCTACGAATGGAAAGTCGTATCGAGCAGTGAATGGATCGCCAGCTGTGGCCGGGGGTGGGTTAGGGGTGAAGTCTGTGTCACCACCGAATGGCGAGGAATAGTACTCTGAAGGAAATACCGCTTGAATTCGATAATTGCCAGTCGCTAGCGAGTCGAATTGGAAACACCCTGTAACCGGGTCAGTGGTCGTTGTTTCCAGCAGCGTGTTTGTGTCGGTGTCTAACAGACGCAGCGTAATCGATTCAGTGAACTCGATCTCGCCGTTAGTCGACGGGTTCACTTCGTCGCCTTGAGTACTGGAACCGTTTAAGTCTCTGAAGAAGCAACCGTCAATGCCGCCTGGAGATGCAACAGCAACAGCAGTTGAAGTAATAACCATGCTGAATGCTAGACATATTGCGCTAAGTGTCTTTTTTACTCTCATAAGCTGATGAGCCTTTCGGTACCGGTCCTGTCCTATCGGTTGGTGATGCCCAACCTTTAGATCGTCGAAAAGCCTAGAAAACCCAAGTATTGGTTGGAGAATTGATCAATTCTTGATGTTGTGCCTGTCAGAATTGAAAGAATTGGCCCTATGCATAGTTAATAGGCCTCATCTCCACTAGATTGGAGTGTTGTACGAAGCCACTAAGGCCTGCTTTGGCCTAGATTATCGAGGACTTGAACTAATGGCGATGAACCGAGAACAACGTCGCTATCTGCAAAAGCAAGGGCAGATGGATTCTGAAGGCAATGTAATTGCCAAGCGACGTGAGCGCACAGACATGAGCAGCGAGCGCTCAAGCTTTCGTGAATACCTCAAAGGTATCCCAACCGAGTTAAAGCGCGTGACCTGGCCAAACCGACCAGAGGTCGTAAATTACACAATCGTGGTTACAATCACATTGCTACTAATGACAGCCCTAGTAGCGGGATTAGACATTGTCTTCTCCGAAGGCGTGGGCGCATTGTTGGACTGGGGTAGATAATGAATTCTGAAGTTGAAACTGAAGTTGTTGAAGCAAGCGCTGAAACGGGTGTCGCCGAAGAGCAGGCACCTGTTGAAGAAAACGGTGAACTAGAACAAGGTGTTGCAGAGTTCGTTAAGGATGAAGATCCTGAGGAACAGGTCAAGGTTGAATCGCCCTATGATCGTCCAGGTCGCTGGTATGTTCTACACACTCAGTCAGGCTATGAGAACAAGGTTCGTAACAATATCTTGGCCAGAACTCAGTCTATGAGTATGGAAGAGCGCATCTTTGAGGTAGTTATTCCACTTGAGGACGTTGTGGAATTTAAGAACAACAAAAAAGTAGTTGTTCAGAAAAAGGTTTTCCCAGGTTACTTGCTTTGCCGTATGCGTCTAGATGACGACTCTTGGTTTGTTGTTCGAAACACTCCAGGTGTTACAGGATTCGTAGGCGCTGGAAACAAGCCGTCTCCGCTCCCAAGACGCGAAGTCGACAAATTCTTGGCGGTTAAAGATGATTCAGCCGAACAAGCTCGTAAACACAAACCGCGCCTGGACTACAGCATGGGCGAGTCAGTTCGCGTTAAAGAGGGCCCATTTGCTGATTTCCAAGGGGAAATTGTTGAAATCAATGAGGATCAGCTCAAGGTGAAGGTGCTTGTAAACATCTTCGGTCGTGAGACACCTGTAGAGCTAGAATTCTCTCAGGTCGGTAAGATTTAATTCTCGGTAGTAAATACCCCGAGTTGTTAATAAACTACAAAGGCTTTAAGTTTGCGCTTCTATCTTGATGATTCAAGATCTACTTGAGCTTTGAACCAACTAACTAGGAACAAGATCAATGGCAAAAACAGATGTAATGGCAGTAGTTAAGCTGCAGATACCCGCAGGTGGCGCTACTCCAGCTCCACCAGTCGGTACAGCACTCGGTCCATACGGTTTGCAGATTATGGATTTCTGCAAAGAGTACAACGCAAAGACTGAAGATCAGCGAGGAAACGTTATCCCCGTCGAGATCACGATCCTTGAAGATCGTAGTTTCACATTCATCCTTAAGACTCCACCTGCTGCTGAGCTTATTAAGAAAGCAGCAAAAGTTAAGAAAGGTGCTGCAGATCCGCTAAGAGAGAAGGCTGGCACAATAACAGACGCTCAAGTCGCAGAAATCGCCGAAATCAAGATGCCAGATCTTAATGCTTATGATATCGACGCAGCAAAGCTCCAGATCGCTGGAACTGCTCGTCAGATGGGCATTGAAATAGTCGGTTAAAGTCGCACTCCAGCGCAAGAGCACCTCGCTTGTGTGGAGAACTATTCTGAGGTACCGAAAGGGAAACAAATGAGTGAAGTACAAACAAACAAAGGCAAGCGCTACAACGAATCTGCTGGTTCATATGATCGGGATAAGTTTCATAAGCCGTCTGATGCCATAAGTATCGTTAAACAATTTGCGAAAGCTAAGTTTGACGAGACAGTAGAGGTAGCCATTCAGCTTGGTGTTAACCCAGCGAAGGCAGACCAGATTGTTCGTGGAACTGTCAGCTTGCCTTCTGGAACAGGTAAGTCCGTCCGAATTGCGGTGTTCGCCGAAGGTGAAGCGGCAACAGCTGCTAAAGAAGCGGGCGCTGACCTCGTTGGTGGAGCCGAACTAGTCGCTGAAGTAGAGGGTGGTATGATGGATTTTGATCTGGCTATTTCTACCCCAGAACTCATGCCACAGGTTGGTAAATTGGGTCGTGCTCTCGGACCACGCGGTCTTATGCCAAACCCAAAGACCGGTACCGTTACCCCAGATCCGGCTAAAGCGGTTGGAAACTTTAAGGGCGGCATGGTCGAGTACCGCACAGACAAAGATGGCAATATTCACGTTGCTATTGGAAAAGCGAGTTTCGACGAGGCTGCTCTCGCTGCGAACTTTGGTGCATTGGTTTCTGAGCTAACTAAGGCAAAGCCAGCTTCGGCCAAAGGCCGCTACTACAAGCGTGCGGCGCTGTCATCAACAATGGGTCCTGGGGTCAAGATTGACACGTCCGTCATTGATGAGCTTTAAGAATCACCTAAAGGCGTCTAGGGCACTCCCTTTGTGGGCTGCACTAGGCGCTTTTGTGCTTTTCGGCTGCGGATCATCGTCCTCTTCAATCGAGGAAGTGCCAGCTGATTTTGTACACAGCTTGCCGCCGACCGACGAAATGATGCAGTTTGCCCGCCAGCAGTGTAAAGATAATCCCGATCAAGCCCAAGGCATAGTTGAGCTTACAGGCGAGGATGGAATTGCAGTTTCCAAGGCAGTAGTCGACTGCTAAATTCGGTCGCTTGAGTCTCGCTGCGGTAGAGGGTCTCGATAGCGAGGCGCATCACGAACATCCACATAAGGCTCTCGATAAGGTAGCGGATCCCTGCGTTCCCATGTTGAGTGGATTCGTTCGGTCGGGGCGCTTGAAAGATCAGCAAAGTTAAGGCCGACAAGCTTCAGCACCATCGTGGCAGCAAGAAACAATACGACAAAGGCAATTGTTGGTATGCGAGTGACATCGGCCAGGTGGGTTGAGAACTCGGTTCCGGGATTTGTTCCGTTGAATAGAAGGTCAAGCAGCGGCTTGAGAAGAAAGGTCAGCACGGCAAGTACTATCAGCCGCTCCAAGCTCCACCCACGCAACTCTGACAGGGTGGTCCCTCGTGCTGGGCTGACAACAAGTGCTGCCAGCAGAGCGAGTGCTCCAAGAAAAAGGCCAATAGTGACCAGCGTGTTTGCAGATGTAACGATGCTCTCAAACCAGCTCAGATCTTCACCAACATTATTAGCTTGAGTGGTTCGAAAACTAGCCTCAACAACAACGTACAAGCAAAGTGACACGGTAACTGCGGCAGATCCGATGTAGTAAAGGAGGTTATGCAGTGTATGCCTCATAGTAAACCAGGAAGTGACCAAAAGGGGTGGGTTTCTTTATCGTCTGGTTGAGTAAGAATCTCAGCTCCGTCCTCAGTTATTAGAAGTGTGTGTTCGAACTGGGCGCTTCTTGACAGATCAGAAGTAACTGCTGTCCAGCCGTCTTTCCACATCTTTGCATTCCACGAGCCCATCGTAAGCATCGGCTCGATTGTGAACGTCATACCAGGTTCAATAACGGTGTTTAATCCAGGATGGTAGTAGTGGCATATCTGTAGATCTGTGTGGAACTGTTCACCGATACCATGCCCAACAAAATCCTTAACAACGCCCATGCCATTGGCTTCTGCGAAGGTTTCAATTGCGGCCCCGATGGCGTTCAACGGTTCCCCTGGCTTAGCAGCTTCGATACCCAAAATGAGTGAATCCCTGGTTATCTCAACCAATTTCTTTGAGGCATCGTCTACTTCACCAACGTAGAAGGTGGCGTTCGTGTCACCATGCACTCCTTCTTTAAAGAGGGTCACGTCCATATTGATGATGTCACCATTGCGAAGCGGCCGATCATCGGGAATGCCGTGGCAAATCACTTCGTTGACAGAAGTGCAGACAGATTTAGGATAGGGGCTAGCATGCCCAGGGTACAGAAGAGGGCTTGGATAGGCATTGAGAGCGATCGCCATATCATGGCAAGCTGCGTCGATTTCATCAGTTGTGGTACCTGGAGTGCAAAGTTTGCCCAATGCGTTGAGCGTATTTGCGGCATCTTTGGCTGTGCGACGCATTTTTTCCACTATCTCAGGAGACTTGACGTTTGACTCTTTCCACCTTGTGAACTCGCCGTAATCAGCCCAACTGGGCTTGGCAACCTCGTCGGGTACATGTCTTTCGGGGGATATCTCACCCGGGGTGATGGCCACTCCGGGGGCTTTATGGCAGCGTTTAAACTTGTCTCCACTGCCGCACCAGCACGGCTCGTTTGATTTTGGCATCTTACCCACGGCTCCAGTATACAAAGTGGTGGCACATAGCTGATTTAAATCCGTTTCTTCGCTGCCGATGGTTTAGGACGTTCTCATTGGGGATTTTATGGACACAGACAATTCCATGCTTCTCGGAAAGCTATTGGTAGCAGCTCCCAGTTTAAGCGACCCCCGATTTGACAATGCCTTGGTCTGGATTATCGAACATTCCCTCCACGGCGCCATTGGCTTAATAATCAACCGTCCGTCGCTGATGTCAGTTGACGAACTGACTCCCGAGTGGGATGAGTTGGGCTCTAAACCGGGTGTTATCTTTGGTGGGGGGCCGGTAGACCATGATGCGCTTATCACGCTTGGTAGAGGATCAACGACAGGAGAACTGCCCCTTGGAGTGCACTCGGTTGATTTGGATGAGCATCCTGCAGTGGTGGCTTCATCAGGTGTGGAGGAAATTCGGATATTCTCTGGATACGTGGGCTGGGTGTACGGCCAGCTAGAAGATGAAATATCTGATCAGGGCTGGTGGGTAGTGGAGCCTCGAGTAGAGGACCTTTTTACTCAGGAACCGGCAAGCCGATGGACTAAAGTGCTGCAACGCCAAAGTGTTCCGTACAACTGGTATGCCCACTACCCAGAAAAAGTAAGGTTGAACTAGCCCGAAGTACTGCTTTTTTGAATCCCTGGTACCCTTGATAGTGGCAAATCGAGGCGGTTGATTCATGAGAAAAGCACTTTTGATTGCGATTTTGTCGCTGGCAACAGTTTCGTGTAGCGCCAGTGACGACGCGGAGGCTTTAAGCGAAGGCGGATCTATAGCAACGTTTGTTTCTGAAAGCGATTCATCTGATACTTCGTACAACCTTGTGTCTTTTTCTAAGAAGAGCAGTTCTGAGAATCAGGAAGAGACAACTTCCACAGCTAGCAGGGAAGAGCTTGCTGAACTTGAGCGCCGGCTCGAAGAGTCTCAAGCAGCCCAGACCACAACTACTAGGCCGACAACTACTACAACTCGGCCAACCACAACCAAAGATAGTACAACTACAACAGCCGCAACCACTGTTACTCAGGCGCCAACGACTCAACGCCAAACCACTACTGTCTATACACTGCCACCAGATTTCACAGTCTTTTCTTTCACAACGACTAGCTTTACGATCTCGCCAAACGGGCCTAGATAAGGGTGGATTGGCAATGAACTACATTGACTCAGAAACAA
Organism: Acidimicrobiales bacterium; assembly: GCA_020628305.1. GTDB lineage: Bacteria > Actinomycetota > Acidimicrobiia > Acidimicrobiales > SZUA-35 > JAHDDW01. Next base: position 16,406 of record JAHDFH010000027.1, read on the forward strand.
TGAAAAAGCTTGTGGGTGCATCGTTCATGACAGCTTTTCTGATTGCAGGTTGTTCCGGAGGTAATGAAGAGGCCAACGGAAAAGTAGTTGTCGGTCTGGCAGAGCCAACAGAGATATCTATCGCAACTGATGAATCGCTTGCCGTGGGATCACTTGAAGGTTTTGTTAGACGTAGCAACCTTGTTGGCTTGACTACGAGCCCAACAGCTGGAACATCATCAAGCAGCTCGGCGGATGTAAGCATGGTACCGGCTGGTCCCATTAAGACCACCTCGACCCAAACCTCGATAAGTACCACAAGGTCACCAACTATTACAACCCGTCCGACAACTACGGTTGCGCCTACAACCACCACTACAGAGCCTGCAACGACGCAACCTCCAACCACTCGACTCAAACCTCCGGAAATAGCCCGTTTGAGTGCTGTTTATCGTAGAGCATTTACTGACCAAGCAGAAAGAACTGTCTCGTTTGCCACCAGCGTCACCTGTAACCGAGGCGAGACGGTAAAGATCCAGATTCAGCTGATTCCCCACCGAGATGGAGTCTTGCGAACCACATCTACTGCCAAGACATGTGCCGATGGAGCGAGTTGGAATGGGAGTTTCACAAATGTTCCAGATGTTGCAAACTACTCCGTGACAGCCCTAGTAGAGACAGCAGTTGGCAGTGCTCAATCAACCGTCTCGGCTTCAAAGATTAACCTTAGATAGATCTCAGAATGTCAAATTTCTGCACTCGGTGAGGACACGACGCAATTAACGGCCTAGTATTGGTGCTGGGTACAGGCGCATAAAGACGAAGTCTTATTTTTGATGCCTATTCTTGCCCCTACAACAGCTGACTCAGAGGTTCTCCGACTGATGTCGACTGGTGAAGTTCAGCTGGCGGAGAACCTGGCTCTTGAGAATTTGGGTGAGCAACCCCAATCCCCACTTTTGGTTGCACAGGTGGCGGCTCTGCAATGGGTGCAAGGCTCGTATGAGGACTCGTGGAAGCTTTTGAGCCGAGCCCGTAAGTCTCATCCGGATAATCTCTACCTGACGATGGTTGCTGCCGAGCTTCACCTCGCCAGAGGCGAACTGTCATTAGCTATCGACCTAGCCAATCACATTTCTAGACTCGAACCTGATCGTTTTGAACCTCATGCTTTATTAGGTCGGGCCTGGATGAACCAGGCGCTGGCTGAAACTGGAACCGAGCGTGCAAGTTCGATCTTACTTTCAGCTCAGCACTATCGGAGAGCATTCGATAACGGCTGTCAAGACCTGTCGAGTTACCTCGAGGCTGCGAGTGTTGACATTTTGAGAGATAGCTTCAGAACAGCTGAAGACTACCTGAGAGCGGCACTTGCCATAAACGAAAAAGATCCGGGAGCCAATCATTTAATGGCCTACCTTGCCGCTCGCAACTCAGAGTGGGCCCGCTCAGAAGCGTATCTTACAGAGTCATTGATTCGGGAGTCCGTTTGGAAGGCGAGGTCTGCGGAACTGGCGATCAAAGTTAAGGCGAATGCTGAGCTCGAGAATCAAAGCGGAATCAGTAAACTCGCTCGCCCGGCACTCGGTTTGATGGCAATTGTTGTGGCTCTGGCCTTGTCACTTGTTCCAACAATGTTCGCTTGGATCGCAATCGACTCCTTTACTGGGTTCTTCCCACCGATTTGGGTCATCGCGACGACAGTTCCAATCGCTCCACTTGCTGTGGCATCAATCAATGAGTCAGGGCAACGCTTATTGGCATTATTTAGGCACAGATCCTCGGTCCAGCGGAGTATCTACCAGCTTGGCTAGTTTCGCTCGCCTTTTAGATAGCGCTTGCCAAGCAGAGAAGCTTCTGCGCGGGCCGCAACTTCATCTGTCTGCTCGTGATTTTGGCCAAGGGCTGTGACGTGCCCGAGTTTACTGCCAGCGGCCGGCATTTTTCCATACAAGTGAATGTGAGCGCCTTCAATTGCGAGCGCATCTTGGATGTGGTTCGCCGGATCTTCACATCCTCTTTCGCCTATCACGTTCAGCGTGGTGGCGCTTTCAAAGATCATGTCGGTTGGGCCGAGCGGGTAGTCAAGAATTGCCCTGACGTGGTTCTCAAACTGTGAGGTGGCACAACCTTCAATGGTGAAGTGGCCAGCATTGTGAGGTCGGGCAGCGATTTCGTTAACAACCAAGCCTCCAGCTGTGAGGAACAGCTCTACTGAGATGACTCCGACGGCGCTTAGATCATCAGCTATTTGCTGGGATACGTCTCGTGCTTCTTTAGCGATATGCGGACCAATATCTGCTGGGATCTGGATCTTGCGGCAGAGGCCGCCTTCGTTGACAACTTGAGCAACGGGGTAGGTTCTTTTATTGCCACCAGGCCGTCTAGCTACGATTACGACAAGTTCTTGCAGGATCTCTTGGTACTGCTCCACCATCATTTCAACTCTGCTGTGCTCCGCCATAACCTTTAGTGCTTCTTCTTCTGAATGCACTATCCAAACTGCGTGTTGAGAATCGGTGCTAGAGCGCACAGATTTTAAAGCGAGGGGGTAGCTGTGGGTTTTGGCGAAGTCTATTATGTCGTCCGGCCCTTTTGCCTCCGCAAATGCAGGTACTTGGTACCCTTTCATGGATAGCATGCGCCGTTGATGGAGTTTATCCGAAGCGCATCGCAAAGTCTTTGTGCCAGGTCTAATGTTGTGACCGCCACTTTCTAGTGCCTGCAGTAAGCCAATATCGATACGCTCATGTTCGAAAGTTACAACATCACAGAGTTCGGCGAAGCTTGAAAGAGCGTCTGGGTGCGCAAATCGTGCATCGGGTGCTGCTAAAGCAGCTGAGTCATCGATATTTTCTGCAAGGAGTCTGGGAGTGATGCCAAGCTTCAAAGCAGCCTGCTGCGTCATACGCGCTATTTGCCCGGCGCCAACAATGCCGAGCGTATAGAGTGCTGGTAGACGGTTCTCCACGCCTTAAACAGTAGTCTGCGAAGCTGATGTAGTCAGATTATTGCAATTAAAGAATTGCTCACTAGATTCCCTAGCGTTGATTGAGCGAGCTATAGTTAGGGGTCATGGGCGAACCCGTTGCAGTTGTTCAGAAATCCACAAGATCCGATGACTTTGCGGTTTTTGAAACCAACCGCAACTTCACAGGTATGGGGCATGAAACCTTCGATTCGGTCGATCAGATTCTCGGGGATCGTCCTGTCGATGACTTGGCCAGAATGTTGCTTGAGGAGGCTTCAGTTTCTCAGGTGCATGTCTACGCTCAGTCAGTTACGGTTAAGAAAGCTGCTGGTTTTGACGCTGCAAAGACCCTCGAGTTGATTGAGAATTTCTACATCTACTATCGTCCAGGCGTAGAAGTACCTACAGAAGAATCGTTCAGCTGATTTCGTCAATCTGGTATAGCTGACGCTTCTTGATAGTGCCACCCTCCGCGACCTGGCATTGAATAATTTTTTCGATCCCGCTCTTTGTGACGGAGAATCGATAGGTTTTCCCTCGGGTAATCGTAGTTACCGTGTCTGGGGTGGATTCGATCGATTCAATGTCAGCTGTAGAGATGCCCATCTGCGCTAGGAAGTGCACACATTGTTGCTGAGCGCCTGGCTTGGCGCCCCACCAGCCACGGTACTGGCTGTTGTCGAGGGGGACGATACCGGCCAGCAATGAAGTAACTAGCTCAGAGGTGACGAAGGCCCAGTTATGGCCATCTGGCATTGACAACATTGTGGGTGCGTAGCGATGACCTGCGGTATGGCTTATCCGCTCTACTGTAACACCAGAGGCTTCTATCTCATCAGCCAGTGCTGAGCCTTTTTCTCCGCAGCAAGTATCCCGAGTGCCGTGTGTGCACATCAACATAGTGGCTTTGGCAATCTTCGTTGGAGCCTCAGCTGTGGGCAACTCTGTCAGAACCTTGGCTAGTTCAACTCGCCCGGCGAAGGTGTGCTGAGCATATGTAGCTGATGCTCCAGAGCGTTGGAAGACCTGAACTCGATAGGCAACCCCCTTTGGCTGTGAGAGAAAGATTCGTGATCGTCTGAAATAGCTTTGGTTTCTTACCTCTTGAGTGGCTTTAAGTAGTTCATGATCCGCTATCTCAGAGGGCCATGGGGTGGGGGCATCAATTAGCACTAGGCGAGTGGTGGAGATTCCGGTGCCAACAGGAGATACGTCACTAGATCTTGTGTGCTCAGAACATTTTAAAGAGGAAGGCTCAACCAAGTGCATAGGCACCTTAGTTTAGTCTCCTCGGAACTGGCTTTGGTAGAGATCTGTAACCTCGTTTGCTATGCGACGAACCGGTACATCCAGTTCGTTGGCTAGAGTTACAAGATCTTCGAACTCTGGCTTTGCGCCGTATGGTCCTACCTTGATTCGCACATCATGGCCCTCGTAGCTAATAATCTCTACGCGGCGCCAGGCTGAGGTTCTGGTAGTGAGTGATTCTCGAATGCCGAGTGTCTTGGTTTGCCTGAACATCAGTTCTTTTATCTCATCAACCAGCGGAGGTTCACATAACACGGTAAGTGTTACACCTGGTCTTCCTAATTTCATGGTGACTGGAGTAGTCCAAGCATCCAAAGCTCCAGCGGCTAGAGCTTTGTCAATGCAGTAGGACACGACCTCAGCAGTTGTGTCGTCCAAATTTGTATCAAGCTTTACTAGAGTTTGCGAGGTGACCGAGTTTTCAAGATCGTGTTTTTTGAGCAAGGTTGCAGTCAAAACATTTGCATGGGTTCCAGGGTTTCGTGATCCTGCACCTCTGGAAGAGCGAACTACATAACCCTCAGCTGCAACGTCCCAAGTGTCAACCATAGTAGCCAGCAGTGCGGCCCCACTTTGTGTTACGGTTTCGCCCTCAATCTCGAGATACTTAACGGGTAGCCCTTCGAGCAGCTTGAGTGTTGTGGGAGTGGGTAGTGGCACTTGGCCACCCTCTGTTTGGATAACTCCATAGCCTAAACCGATGCTGCTGGAGGATACGAGGTCCACCTTTAGCAGATCAACAGCGATCCAAGCTGAGAGTATCGTGATGATGGATTCGAATGTGCCCGCTTCGGCTAGATCGACTTTTTCTATCGACACTTGCTGAACGGCGGCTAGCGCTTCAGCAAGGTTTGTGAATGTGTTTCTTGCCCCAGCCCTGGTGCCGCCTGACAGATCTGAATTTTCAATCAAACTGTCAATTTCGCTCCAGGTCAGCAGAGTCTCGTTGTTTTCGGCTCGAATATCAACGCAGAATCCCTCTATTCCATTTCGAAGCTGAGTCGAGGTTTGAATAGTAAAGTCTGAATCGAGCTTGATGTTTTCTAGCTCGGCTTCAATTTCGTGGATTTCTGCACCAAGCTTCACCAAAGACGCCAAGAGCATATCGCCCGAAGCGCCTAAGCTTGGATCTAGATGTAGTAGTTGACGGAGCATTGAGTGGCCTTGGGCGGGTTACAACAGGCTATCAGCTATTGGCTTTTTCTTCAGCTAAACGGGCTGCCTTGAGAGCTTTGAGACGTCTTGCGCGCTCGATTGGATCTAGCTCTACCTTACGGATGCGAGTGTTATTTGGAGTCACTTCAACGCATTCATCTTCAGCTATGAACTCAAGTGATTGCTCCAGTGAGAGCCTCTTAGGAGGTGAAAGCTTGACGGTCTGATCTGCAGCCGCAGCTCGATGGTTTGTTAGCTGCTTGCCCTTACAGATATTGACTTCCATGTCATCATCTCTAGAGTTCTCGCCTATGATCATGCCACAATAGACGTCAGTACCAGGCTCAATTAGCATGGTGGCCCTTTCTTGGAGACCAAGCATCGCATAGTTGGTGGCAGCTCCGTTTCGGTCCGAAACTAAAGAACCTGTAGAGCGGGTTCTGATATCGCCAAACCACGGCTCAAAACCCTGGAAGTTATGGTTCAATACACCGGTGCCTTTGGTTTCTGTAAGAAACTCGGTTCTAAATCCGATCAATCCTCTAGCCGGGACGCTGAAATCGAGCCGAACCCAGCCCGTGCCGTGATTAATCATGTTTTCCATACGGCCTTTTCGCTCTGCTAAGAGTTGAGTGACTGCTCCGAGATGCTCCTCTGGGATATCAATGATGGCTCGCTCAACAGGCTCGTGTTTCTTGCCATCTACTTCCTTGACCACTACCTGAGGCTTCCCGACCGTCAACTCATACCCTTCTCGGCGCATCTGTTCTATTAGTACTGCAAGTTGAAGCTCGCCACGAGCTTGGACTTCCCATGCATCTGGGCGTTCTGTTGAAAGTACACGCAAACTCATGTTTCCTACGAGCTCCTGATCGAGACGAGCTTTGACTAGTCGAGCCGTAAGCTTGTTGCCGTCTTTGCCAGCGAGGGGAGAAGTGTTAGTTCCGATCGTCATCGAAAGAGCTGGTTCATCAACCTCAATTACGGGGAGCGGACGGGGATCTTGCGGATCCACCAGTGTCTCACCAATTAAAATATCGTCGATGCCTGCCACTGCTACGAGGTCTCCTGGGCCCGCTGCATCGGCGGGAACTCGCTCTAAGTGCTTTGTGAGGAAAAGCTCTGAAATCTTTACTTGTTGAATGGTTCCGTCGATTCTGCTCACCGCCACAGACTGTGATTTTTTCAATTCTCCGTTGACTACGCGACACAAAGCCAAGCGTCCAACGTATGGGGAAGCATCAAGGTTGGTAACCCATGCCTGGAGGGGCATACCTTCATCATAAGTTGGGGCGGGAATCTCGCTCTTGAGGAGCTCAAACAAAGGTGTGAGGTCTTCGCCTATTGTGTCTTGTTGAAGGGTCGCCCAGCCATCTCGAGCAGCGCAATAAACGATAGGGAAATTGATCTGCTCCTCGGTTGCATCAATGTCAAAGAACAACTCGTAAACTTCATCGACTACCTCAGCCACTCGGGCATCTGGTCGGTCAACTTTGTTTATGACGAGGATTACCGGAAGTTCTTTGGCTAAGGCTTTGCGAAGAACGAACCTTGTTTGTGGCAGCGGGCCTTCAGCTGCGTCCACTAGCAAGACCACACCGTCGACCATGGTTAAGGCTCGCTCAACTTCACCACCGAAATCGGCGTGCCCAGGAGTGTCTACGATGTTTAAGGTAAGGTCATTCCAAGTTAAAGAAGTATTCTTAGCAAGAATTGTTATGCCCTTCTCCTTCTCAAGGTCACCAGAATCCATAACACGTTCATCAACCTGTTCGTTGGCTCGAAAGGCGCCAGTTTGAGTCAGCATTGCGTCAACGAGGGTTGTCTTCCCATGGTCGACGTGCGCGATAATAGCGATGTTTCTAAGATCTGATCGGATTGCCATTGTGGTCCTTATTCTGTGATAGTCGATGTTTCGAGTTCGTCGTCTTCTTCGCTGGGAAGCTCTATTTCTTCTAGACCCTCTGTCTCAGGGTCTTCTGAGGTAGTTGATTCTGGGAAATATCTCATCAGAACAGCAGCTGATTCTATTGCTTGTGCTCTGATCTCAGTCCATGAATCGTTTCCGTGCCCGCCTTGTTCTGTATCAATATCTCCCGCTAGGGCATACACACGAAACTGCAGGTCTCTGACTCTGGACTCATCCCCTTCGGTGAGATCTTCGATGCAGGGTGAGCCAAAACCGGCCGAACCGTAGTCGTTTTGAGTTTCTACGAAACCTTCGGGTGGATTGGCAATATCAAATTCAGTTATGTTGGGAGCGATGTTACCCCCAAGCCAAAGTAGTAAGGGTTCCTCAAAGTTTGTGTAGTCTGCCAACGTAATTGCAAATTCTTGAGTATCTGCTGGAGGGCCATCCCACTCCAGCTTCGGTAGTAGAGCACCACCACTACAAAGGGCTGTTTGTGGTACTTCGCCGGCAGGGTTGAAGTCTGGCGAAGATAGGCTAAAGCCAGATTCTGAGATGTCTTCAGACAACGCAGAAGTTGTCACTGCACGGGTTGTAGTTGTTTGATCTGCATCGGGGGCTTCAAGGGTGCGTCCGTCGGAAGCGCACGAGACGGTGAAAACAGCAAGAGCGCACGTCACGAAAAGTTGTTTGAAAGCCTGATACAACACTGTTTAATAGTACCGCCCTAAGGCGCCTAAGCAATCGCTAGCATGGTGATGATGCCAAAGATCTCAATCACTGATCCTGATGATCCTCAAATAGCCGTGTTTCAGGGGCTCCGGGACCATGTGCTTCGCCAAAAAAGGGAGCTCCCAAGTGGTGATATGGGAGGAATCTTCATCTGTGAAGGTGATATTCCTGTTGGTCGAGCTCTCGAGGCTGGTTATCAGCTGGAATCAATCCTTGTTGATGCTAAGCGTCGTAAGGCTATGCCTTCTTATCTAGATGAAACTGTGACCGTCTATGCTGCAAGTCCTGAAGTGCTTATGCGCATCACGGGTTACAACATTCATAGGGGAGCGATAGCATGCTTCAAACGCCGGTCACTTATCACGCCTCAAGACCTTCTTACACAGATCGTTCAGGATAAGACCCTGTTGGTACTAGAGGGGATTAATAATCCAACCAACATGGGTGTCATGTTGCGATGTGCTGCGGGGCTGGGCGTTGGTGGTGTGCTTCTAGACAAAACATGCAGTGACCCTCTCTACCGGCGTGCTGTGAGAGTGTCGATGGGTGAAGCGTTTGCCTTGCCATACGCTAGGTTTGGGACGATTACGGAAGGCCTCGAGCTGATCCACAAAGCAGGATACGAAACTTGGGCTATGACGCCAGGGCCTGATGCGGTTGCCTTACACCAGATGAAGAAGCCGGCTTCAGGAAAAGTTGCACTATTGCTGGGCACCGAAGCTGCGGGATTAACCAACGAAGCATTGCTTGGCGCAGACAAACAAGTAAAGATTGCAATGAGTGGCAAGGTTGATTCGATCAATGTCGGAGCTGCCGCAGCCATAGCATTCTATGCAACACAAACCCTGTCCTGATTTGCCGATATTTATTCTTCTCTTTGTTTGAAACGGTTCTAGTTGTCTCACTAACCGCAAAGTGGGACAGTTTCCCCCGTCCCCATTGTCTCCTAAAGTGGGACAGTTTCCCCCGTCCCCATTGTCTCATTGTCTCCGTCCCCATTAGCCTGAAAGGGTGCTGAACCGATCCGAAAACTTAAGAGGTTCAGTGTCGAACATTAAAAAACGAGTTCTTGGCGGACTGTTTGGACCAGCCTTTATTGATGCTTTGCAGTCCTTCATTGCGATTGGGTTTGCTATTGTGGCGAGTTTGGTAACCGGGTTGATGCTGGCTGAATCGCAGGCAACATTGGCTCAGAACCAGGGTCTGCTGTTATTGTTTCCAGCAGCGATAGGTCTTCGTGGAAACGTCTTTGGTCCGTTTGCATCCAGGCTCTCAACTGCAATGCGGGCTGGAACCTTTTCATGGAATTGGAGTTCAGACTCCCTCCTAGGGCAAAATGTATCCGCCGTTATTGGCCTGTCCTTTGTTGCCTCGGTAGCTGTGGGATTTATAGCAAAGCTGGTCGCCGAGCTCACGATCACCACAGCGGATGTAATTTCTCTGCAATCCTTTATTACCGTCTCGGTCGTCAGCGCAGCGATTGCAACTTTCGCGCTCCTTGGGATCACGTTACTTATGGCGACGCTTTCCACTCGGCTGAACTGGGATCTCGACAATGTAACAGCCCCGGTGGTGACAGCTTCAGGCGATTTGATCACCTTCCCAGCATTGCTATTGGGTGTATTTCTCTTTAATCGAACTAATCTGGCAATCGTTGTTGACGTTGTCGGTATCCTAGTAACGCTCATCCTTGGTTACCTGCTATTTACAACTCAGCACAAGGTGGTTAAGCGAATAACTGTGGAGTCTCTGCCTGTTCTGCTGACAGCAGGGATTGTCAGTTTGCTTGCCGGGATTATCATCGAGGGTTCATCACAAAGCCTGGGAATCTACGCTGTATTCTTAATTGCTCTCCCTGGGTATTTAACAGTAGCTGGCTCCTTAGGGGGCATTCTTGCAAATCGCTTAAGTACAAAATTTCACCTGGGTTTGATTAAAGCTAACCCAATCCCAACCGGCGAAGCAAGAGCCGACATTGGTTTGACGTTTGCTATAGCTGTACCAATTTTTGGAGTTCTTGCCGTTGTATCTCACCTGTTCGCTTCCGCTTCATCTGCTACAACTCCTGGACTTGGTTGGATCCTGGTAGTGATTGCCACAGGTGGCGTAGCAGCGACTGTTTTCGTTTCGATTTTGGCCTATTACGGCACGATTGTCGTAGTTCGCTTTGGCCTGGATCCAGATAATCACGGGATACCTATGGTTTCTGCTTCCTTGGACCTTGTTGGCTCGGCCACGCTGATGGCGTCGCTTGGGCTTTGGGGAATTATTTAGTGTACGATGAGTGGACAATAGATTATGGATAATAGAAACCTTCGAGAAATGCTTGCTGACGCCAAGGACACTAGCGAGTTGATGGTAGACCTGGCATACGCATCAGTGTTCTTTGACGATGTTGATATGGCAGATGAGGTTGAACAGCTCGAGGCTGATATCAATGAGCTTGTCTTTCAGATGAGAAGCAAGGCTATTCTCGCTG
>JAHDFH010000110.1 GCA_020628305.1 Acidimicrobiales bacterium
GAGGTCGGGAGTTCGATTCTCCCCAGCTCCACAGGCTAAACATCAGGTCAGGCGACTTCCGAGTCGCCTGGCCTTTTGCATTTTAAGCCCTGGGAGCTAGTTCTGTTTGAAGTCGAATCAAGCAGTCGAATACCCGGTATAGCGATATCACTAAGGTTCTGAGTATCAACGCAATGCCCGATCAGAAACCAACATCGATCCAGCCGTGCAGCATTCAAGAAACCTGCCCACAATAAGTCGGCTTCGCTGGACAAGATGCGAATAAGTATCTGAACATGACAGCAGACGCCATCGGGGACTAATGTGGGCAAATATGGCCCAGGACGAGATGCAAGAGGATGGCGGATACTACGCCATCAAAGGATTCGAATACCAATGGATCCAGACCATCGGCGAGATACTAACAAGTGCTCGCGACATGCGAGTCTCAATCGAGCAAGACGAAGACTACTCGAATGACGACATGGTTGTACAGGTCAAACATAAGGAGACCGCGAGCTTCTCAGAGAACAAGATTCGTCGCCCGGTCGTAAAACTAATTAACCGGCATCGAAACGGAGACTTTCGGAGTCCGAGACTCTGCGTACATTTCAAGGACGGGTTTTCGGGTTTCTGCGATTCTGAAAACAGAATTTCAAGGAAAAGTCTAGATAAAATACTCGGACCTCAGACCTCCGAATTCAGCAATAAGGAACTCGAGAATTTCGTCAAAGTGTTCGTCCTCGATTTTTCTGGGTCGTACCAAAAGGAATTCACAAGCCTCATCGATACGATCAAGTCGAAGTTTGGGCCAAACTGTTCGGAGACGGAAGCAGTTTTGTACTATTCCTGGATCGCTCACCACCTCAGAAACCTCGTGACGAATAACGCTGGCACCGCGCAAACTGATAGAAGCTGTTCGATGGCCGAGCTGGAAGAGCTGATACATGAAGGGAAACGGGAGATATTCGATTCGGGATATTTGGAATACCTTGGAAAAGAGCAGTACCTAAAGCTAGCCAAATCCAGATTTAAGCTACCACAACACACCGACAACAACGTGGTAATAATTCAAGAAACAGAACACATGGATCAGAATTCTATAACGGATGTGATTCTTAGTCTTACAGAGAAGCGATTCGCCAAGTCCCTTCCAAATACAGTTCCCCTGATGTTTGTGTTACCACAAGAAACTGCTGTTCAGGTTAAGAGATGCCTGATAGACAAAGCAATCGCCTTCAACGATGGTTATGAGTCCTTGAGGTTTAGCTCTGATTTACTCTTCAGACCTCCACTAGTGAACCGGAAAATGGCTGGAGACAAGGCAGCAGACAAGATCGAATCGATCTCCTTCAAATTACGAATAATCTCAACTGACGCCTACGAGACGATCGACTTTTCAGCAACCAAGGTCGACAGGATCTATATCTTTGGGGAGTCAGGCATAAGAAAACCCTACGACGTTCCGACTTCTCAATACGCCAAAGTATCGACGACTGACATTGACAAGATGTTCAGATAGAAAGACATGCACCATGGCCGACAGCAATTTCAAGGTAGTCAAGGTTTCCAAAGATGTAGTTTCTGTGGAGGTTCTAATACCATCAAACTTGGATCCGAATTTTCGAATAGGAACCTACGTAAAAATTCCGTACACAAACAACGATCCAGGTTTTATAGTTGCCGTCGTCAAAAACTATCAAATTTGTTCCCGCTTAGGCGACGATCCTCAAGCACCAATTCTTAGCCCTAGTTTCATCGTCGAGCTCGAGCTATTAGGTTCAATCAACGGCGACAAAAAGTTTGAGCGTGGCTCACATGGTATTCCAATCCCGCCAAATAACGAGATCGCAATCCTTGACCCTTGCGATCTCGAATCCGTGTATACGAGTAGGATGAATGACTTTGAGCAGTTTACTTTCTCTAAACTTTCACACCACGGCAACGTCCCAGTTGCAGTTAACGGCAACAAACTTTTCAATAAACATTTCGCCATTGTTGGATCCACTGGATCTGGAAAGTCGTTTGCAGTCGCAAGTATATTTCAGGCTGCTATCAACGCCCGAGAAACTGGCGACTCCTACAGTTTAAATAATACCCACGTGGTCCTATTTGATATCCATGGAGAGTACAAGACCGCATTTCCAGAGGCGAACCACATCGATATGACACAGATAAAGCTCCCTCACTGGCTACTTAATACAGAGGAAATGATGGAGCTGTACATGGAAAATAGTGAAGATACAGCCCACAACCAACTCTCCCAATTCAGACTGGCGGTTACTGGGAACAAAAAGCACCACAACGACGCCATGCCTCCGGATGACATCTTTTTTGATGCCCCTCTCCGGTTCAGCATAAAGGAGGTGATTAACTATCTTCGCAACATGGACCAGGAGCTTGTGTCCAAGAAGACCTTACGCCCTTCGGTAACTGGTGATCTCGATGAACGGATTCCAGGCTACTTCGCGGAGCAAATAAACTTTGAGCCAACCGACTCGAAGAAGGGGGCGTTTGCTGGACAGTTCGCCAAATTTGTGCCACGCCTGGAGTCGATTGCAAACAACCCTCGCCTGAAATTCCTATTCGATGACAACCTTGAAGCATCACTGCTAGATGTCTTGAAGCAATTACTCGGCTACAACAGTAAGTCGAACATTTCGGTTATCGATTTGTCAGGCGTACCTTTCGAAGTGCTAAGTGTGACAGTCTCAGTCGTATCCCGTCTCATATTCGAGTACGGATACTACTACCGTCGTTCCCATGACAACGGCTCGCTGGATGCTCCTGTTCTACTCGTTTACGAAGAGGCCCATAAGTACGCTCCCAAGAGCGAATTAACGAAATATCGTGCCTCGCTACACGCAATCGAAAGAATCGCCAAGGAAGGCAGGAAATACGGAGTCACTCTGGCTATTGTCACTCAGCGTCCTTCGGAAGTATCCGAGACAATCTTCGCCCAATGCAATAGCTTCATAGCAATGCGACTCACAAACCCTGCCGACCAGAACCAGGTTAAGCGATTACTCCCAGACACCCTTGGCGCACTGACAAACAACCTAGCGACGCTCCAGTCAGGGGAAGGTTTAATTGCGGGCGAAGCGATTTCGCTACCTTCTCTTGTCAAAATCGATCTGCCGACCAACGAACCAAAGTCGACTGATATCGCGTACTATGAGGTATGGAAGCGGCCCTGGCTGGACGTCGACTTCGATAGTCTGGTCACCACCTGGACTAAAAGTTAAAGCCCTGCTTAAAGGGCGCTGCTCGATAACCTTTACCTCTAATCTAGACATGCCCATCGAATCGTTGAATCCGATCATTAGACCCGCGCGAAGTTTGGTTCTGAGGGTTTGAAAGTGTGGTGTGGTCGAACTTCTAGGCGGGCATCATTGCGACCTTGGGAAGAGCGGGTTCCGGAAATCCCGAAGCAAGTGCGAGATGTCTTAACTAAGTGTGAAATCGGTCGACAGATACACATATGGCAACTGATATTCCCTCAACAAGAAATTCGTTAGTTGATACCATCAACCAAACAAACTAGTTCATCAGGATCCCGTCGAGTCTCGATTGCTCACTTCGGTTCTCAAGGGGGGACCAACGTTATATGTCTACTAACTCTGATTGTCAGGTATATGTCCTTACTAATGAAGCCATTCCCGGGTTGGTCAAAATCGGCATGACGACGTTGGATGATCCAAGCCAAAGGGCAGACCAACTCTATACGACCGGAGTACCGTTACCATTTGATGTGGAGTACTCGGCTAAAGTGCCAAGAGCCAAAGATATCGAAGCTGCATTACACAACGCGTTTCGTGACAGTCGAGTCAACCCCAAAAGAGAGTTTTTCGAAATTCAGGCCGACCAAGCCATCGGGATACTCAAACTCTTTGATCTTGAGGAAACCACCGACGAGCTAAGAGACACATTCAAGAAGAGTATTTCAGCGGCAGAACAGAGCGCCGTTGAAAAAGCTAGACGACGCCGCCCACCTCTGAACTTCGAAGAAATGGCCATACCAAACGGCGCTACCCTGAGTTTCAACAAGAATGAAAACATCACTGCAACAGTCGTCGAGCCGAAAAAAGTCGAATTTGAAGATGAAATCCGGTCGTTGACGGCCCTTACGACGGATCTCCTCAAACTCGAATACAGTATACAACCCACCCCTCACTGGAGTTATGAAGGTACGTCGCTATCCGAGATTTATGACCTTACCTACCGATCGGCAGAGTGAGTAGCTGGAAATAAGTTGGTGGCTTGAGGGTCTATGCGTATCCGACGACCACATCATCCGGGGAACACTCCAATACATCATCGGACTCTACCGGGAAGCCTGGAGCCGGCTCCCCCAAACGCCCGACGGTACCAGACGGTTTGACTTTGTCGGCGATGACTTCCCAATCGTCATCTTCTACGCCGAACTAGAATCAACGAAAATCTACGAGTTCTCCATCGTCGAAGAAACCATTCACAT
>JAHDFH010000111.1 GCA_020628305.1 Acidimicrobiales bacterium
GCGGAGTTTGAGATTTGGGATCAAGCTGGGGAGTAGTGGCGGACAGACAGGGATACCAATCATCAATTCTAGCTGATTAAAATCAATGACTTATACTTATAAAATAAATTTTACCCACCTAAAAACCCGCCAATGAGTCTATAGTTGGTATAACTGCGGTTGATCAGTTTGGGGTTTCCGATTGAAATAAGTATAACGTGAAAGCGCCAGACAGGACAGCCTTATCCCTAGGGTTTGTCTTGTTCGTCCGAAGCGATACCCCCCCATACCCCTTGTGAGAAAACGGCTCCAAGGTTCGTTAAACTGGGCTGACAATCTGAAAAAATTTCGAAAAAATTTCTCGAAACAGCAGTAGGTGGTCCTGAGGGGTCTCAAGAAGTGGTGGTCAACAAAGGTCTTGCTAGTCACCAGTTGCCCGCTTACCCGCGAGACCGACCACTTTGCAATAGCGAACATGGATGCACTTAAATGTTGCCAGCACGGAAGTTACTGTTCGTTACTGTCGTTTCTGGTGTCAATCACTTCTTCCACCCTCGGTGATTTTGGGAATATGTGTAAACCCGGATTGACCACGATACTATCCATTTTACATTTAGGGCAGTAGAGCGCCGGACCAGGGTACTTGAGATTGACCCCTGCGCTTGCCAAACCAACGCTCTCAACTGCGCCTGCGGCAAAAGCCGTGTACTGATCCGAGTCTAGGGCTATTCGCACGTCTACAGACACCAACTCATCGTTGTAATGATCATGTGCCAAGATAGTAGGAACGTTCTTCTCGAACACTTTGAATCTTCTTGGCAGCTTTTGCTTTTCTCCAAGCATTCGTCGCCACAACGGAGGTACTGGGCTTTCAACGGTATGAATCTCCGGATGATCTAGCTCTTGAACCACGTTGCCAATCCTGCAAACAGCCCTGTAGCCACACTGGCATTCAAAACTATATGACATCGTCAACGGACGCTTCCTTTCTGCACTCTCATATTTCCCAGCTTCTCTGACGTCGATGCGCGCAACATGGGGAAAATCAGCGAAGTTTACCCTCGAAGAAAAAACAAAAATTCACCGATTGTTAATGACCGGGTTGTGTTGAAGGGGAGGGAAGCATGTTTGACAGGTCACTGTCTTTGGTTGAGCTAATTTGCATGGTAGTCGTCGCCTCATCTCCGACTACCTTGCGTGCCCATAGTGGCGGAACCGACAGCAATGGCTGTCATAGTGGGTCACAGCCCTATCATTGCCACAGTGGTGCTAGTGGCGGTCGATCGGCCTCGCCAGTTAGCTCACGCAATGGTAGAATAAAGTATCGATCCTTGAGGAAGAAGCCAGCGCAAAAAAGTCTGAAACTCAAAACACTAATGCTAGTCGGGTTTGCTACGATGACGCCCATCACTCCCGTTTCAGCACAAGATTGCTCAGCGAGAACCCTATTGATCAAAATAGAACAAATGATCGGCATTTTGGAAAGTGACTCTCAGTTCAATGGCTTTGGTCCAAACGAGTATTTACTGAATCTGGGTCCGCCCACTGTGCGCAGAAACCGCGAGGGCGTATCTAGGTGTTTGGCCAACGACACAGTCATCGGCAATCCCAATACGACAGACACAGCAGGCCATAGAGCTCTAATTCGACTCCAATATCTGCTTCGGCTGGAACTTTATCGAGAGCGTATAGGGATTAGCACTCTACCAGATAGTTTCAACCAGTTTAACGGCCAACCAAGAGAGACCCTCAACGGATCGCCAGTCTTTAGCTATGTTGATGAGAACGGTACTACAAAACATGTCCCAGCGATCGAACCAATTGTGCTAGTTCCACATTGGTTTTCTTCAGAGACTATAGACTCTTTTGTTCATAGTCTGCCATCAGGAAGGCTCTATGTATTTAAAGGGATCTTTTTCAGAAAGCCCTAGGAAAACCGCGAGCTTCAACCTCCATAGCTCTATTCCACCGGCATACTAGACATACAACGCCCTGCGATAACGTCTCCGGACTTACAACAAAGAGCGACCCAACGTAGGGGTCGGCATCGTGACACCTGCCTCAACTCTACGACTGAACCCATCTAAACTGGAGGGATTTCCGTGGTACAGTATCCGATTGGCTTTGTAGAATAGCGCAAGCTCTGCTATTTGCTGTTCCACCTGTTACGGCTGCTGTCTTTGCGCCAATCATCTCGACTCCCCCATGTTTCATCCACAAATCGCTTCTTGAATTCACCATTTTTCGGTTTGTCGAATAACAGTTCTAGTAAGAGGCCTTGTAGTTGGTCTCGCCTTCTCTCTTCGGACGCGACTTCTCTTCTCTTTACAATGCGGTCCATTTCTTCCTTGGAGATTTTCGTTTCCGCGAGCCGCTTCTGTCGAGCTTGTTCCCCAACATATATCATTTCATCTCTCGCTACCGGCTTCGAAGGTTTTAGAGCAGGGCAATTATCGGCCAGAAACTTCTGAGCAGCTGCTGAATGGTTTTTCGCATCTACCATCCAGCGTACGTAAGCGACTTCCTGCCTCGTACTTGGGGGGCGTTCGCCATTCACCACTTTAACAAACTGTTCTTGCGCCTTTGTACGAGCGACTCTTCGACCCTCCGCAAGTGCGTGCAAGGCCGTTATATATCCGTAAATCTCTTTGCGGTCTTCGCGTCTAAAAAAGGCCAAAACTAGCTTTCCACCACGGCTTGACGCCGTCAATTTAGCAGTCAAAAGTCCGCAATCAAGTGCGTAGTCGCTTGGGTTTGGCGCTGACAAGCGAAAAACTTGCCTTTGCTGCCTTTGAAATTCCTGATTCTTTATTCAGTTGGCATCCTTGGAACCCACTTCCCCGCGAGTTGGAACGACCGACCTGTCAGCTCATATTGCTTACGGGCCTCATCGTCAGCCTCACATGCCAGCCGATGTATGGGATATCCGGCAGGCACCTCAAATTCCGTATTCCAAAACGTGAGCATCTCAAGGTCTTCTAGATAGTTTCGCCGTGCAAAATCACCCTGCAGATACAGCGTTGATTTGGGATCGATTTTTATGTCAAAATGCTCCGCAGCAGCTTCATTGCTGAGCATCCTCAGGTCTCCATAGGCGCAAAGGGCATCAACGGCTCTAGGAAGGCTCTCTGCCTCTCTAAACGGTGCTTTCTGGCTACAGCAATAGGATAGGTAACCATACGGCACGATACCGTGGTTGTAGAAGTCCTCGCGGAGGTTGCGGTACTTCAACTTTTCGAATGGCAGCGTGCGGTATTGGTGCAGAGCTAGTCTGATCGCAAAGTATCGGGAATGGTGGCGCGTAAAGGTGCGCGGATTGTCGTCGTCGGGGTAGTCAAATGGCATATCAAATTCTCCTTCAGAATATGTTATATTATAACATAAATAGGATGGAAAATCAACTTTTTCAGAGATTTACTTGATGTACTTCGCTTCGAATTTCAGGGTTTTGCGTTCGCAGATATCTGATTAACAACCAACATCTGATCAATTGGGTTGATAGGGGATTTCTGGCCCCCGCGACTGAGTGCGGGTGGGTTTTGTTTGACTAAGGGGGAGTGTTCTCTGACGGATTTGGAGTCTCCTTCGGACGGACAACCTAAACCCTAGTATATGTCCTGTCCGTCCGGTGATCCGGTTGTCGCTCGAACGAAAGACGCCAACGGTGGTTCAAACGCCGTCTCGTTCAAGAAGTAGACAAACGGCCCAAAGCGGACCTTGGTCTTGTCACTTCTTCGCTGCGGCGCAGCTTACCAAGGCGGACCTAAATCACACGCACTGCAACTTGGATGTCTTGAAGTAACTGTTTTTGGCCAAGGCCGATGTTCACCGCCCTTGAATGAACGACTACCAAGTACAATACTTGATACCTGGGCGTCGTTATTATTTGGTGGAATGCTAGCAACCGCCATAATTCCGGTTGCCGCTGGCAGTGATAATGTACGTTCCGCCACGTGGCCCGGTGTGGCAGGTTGGACGATATGATGTTCTTGGCGTTGCAGGCGCGGGCCGCCATTCGGCCATTCCGGTTACCTGAGCTCCCCATTCACATGCCAACCCATCTCCGTCCCCGTCAAGACGATGTGGGTCGTGGTTCGGACCGCCATTGGCAAGGAAGAAGCGCTGTGCCACCGCACCACTACTAAAGTCGGCACAATTATAAAGATCACTTGACGTACTGGATACTTCAGCTCGGCTGTATCGTGCTTGGCCAACCACAGTCGCTGTCCCGGCCCCAATTGCACGACCTCCGCATTGCTGAACTCCACGTACGCCAAGTTCGGCCTCTATCATCTGACGTCCGAGCGGGGTTGTCCGTGGCGATTGATACTCCACGCAAAGACGGGCATCAGAGACTGTACGAATGGCCGCAGACAATTGTGAAGGCGGAACTGAACCTGGTCCAACGGCACACCCCGATACCAAAGTTGCAAACACCGC